>CAMKTI010000022.1 GCA_946415665.1 uncultured Clostridia bacterium | reverse complement strand
TGTGTTATAATCACGTCGCAGTTTTTTGCATTTTTTATTTTGAGTAAAAAAATGTTTTCAAATTATTTTTCTCACGGCTAATAAAAATAAATTTACGCATAAAAAAAAATGTGAATAAGTTTTGACTTTATGTGTTATAATCACGTCGCAGTTTTTTGCATTTTTTATTTTGAGTAAAAAAATGTGGAGGATTTTTTTATGATTAAAATCGGGATAAATGGCTTTGGAAGGATCGGTAGGTTAGTTTTACGTGCGTCACTGAAATATGATGATTTAGAGATTGTGGCGATAAATGATCCCTTTATTGATGTAAATTACATGGCTTATATGCTAGAATTTGATTCTGTTCACGGAAGATTTAATGGCAATATTTCTGTCGGCGATAATAAATTAATAATAAATGGGAAAGAAATAATTGTTTATAACAAAATGGATCCCAGCGAAATTCCATGGGACAAAGCGGGCGTTGAATATGTTGTTGAATCATCGGGAGTTTTTACAACAATTGAAAAAGCCGGTGTGCATCTTAAAAATGGAGCAAAGAAAGTTGTAATTAGTGCGCCGTCAAAAGATGCTCCAATGTTTGTTGTCGGTGTAAATTTAGATAGATACGATAAAAATATGGATATAGTTTCGAACGCGTCGTGTACGACAAATTGTTTAGCTCCGCTTGCAAAAGTTGTGCATGATAATTTTGGGATTGTAGAAGGTTTAATGACAACTGTCCATGCTACGACAGCAACACAAAAAACTGTTGATGGGCCATCAAAAAAAGATTGGCGCGGAGGACGTGCTGCTGCCGGAAATATCATTCCTTCTTCAACGGGTGCGGCAAAAGCTGTTGGAAAAGTTATTCCAGACTTAAACGGAAAATTAACAGGAATGGCATTCAGAGTTCCAACGTTGGATGTATCTGTTGTTGATTTAACGTGTCGAATTCAAAAATCTGCAAACTATGAAGAAATAAAAGATTGTATGAAAAAGGCTTCTCAGGGTGAATTAAAAAATATTTTAGGTTATACAGAAGAAGATGTTGTATCGAGTGATTTTGTCGGAGAAGTTTGTACGTCTGTTTTCGATGCAAAAGCAGGAATCGCTTTGAACGATAATTTTGTAAAATTAATCGCTTGGTATGATAATGAATGGGGCTATTCAAATAAAGTTTTGGATTTAATCGTTCATATGGATTCTGTGAAATAATTTTTTTAGCGCGTTGATTTTTATTTTTGCTTATGGAAAAGGCCGAAGATTTTGTTTTTCTTCAGCCTTTTTATTTATTTTTTTTTATACCAAACAACTATTTTTTTTATGCTTTATAAGGTATTAAAAAAAACAATTTAAAAAAAAACGTCGTTGAGATTGAAAACAAAATAAATGTTCAAACGTATATATAAATTTTATAAAAAAATTTGAATTACATCTTGACAAATAAAAAACTTTAAATTAAAATTAATAAGGAAGGTGAAGTGAATGACGTTATTTTTTTATTTTAGTTGCACCATCAAAGTGATATTTTGTGTTGCTATTTTATATTAAGGCGGCGTAAAACCCCGATGCTTTGCTTCGGGGATGAAAGCCGCAGTTAACAATGTAAGCAGAATGTCGATTTCGACAAACTGTGTAACGGGCTTTTGGCAAGTCCTCAAAGAATAAGGGGTCCTAACGGATTCCAGACTTCTTCGGAATCCAATAGGCTTTAGCCTATGGGAGTGTCAATTCTTAATTTTTGACATCTAATATTTATATTCAAAAAAACAAAATGCTTGACAAATAATATTTTTATGATTTATAATATTAAGGGTGTAGTATGAAAAATATTTTTTTAAGGAGTGTTTATTGTGATTGAAGATATTAATATTAGTTCTGGTGATAACCAAAATGTTTTGTTTAATATGTTTGATAAAGACAATAAGATTGATTTACTTAATAATTTATGTGTAAATTTATGTAATCTGGATCAGGGAGAGGTTTATAATAATCTTTGTAAAAAATTAAAAATTTTGTTTGATGACCAAACAAACGGAACAAAGTATTTTAATAACTTAGTTAATATTCTAGAGATTCTAGATTATGCTCAAAAAAACTACAGCGGTTTTGATTGCCAATATTTTGAGATGTTTTGGAAAAAGTTTACAAGTAATGATAAGATTAGTGAATTTATAAATCTGGTTAAAAACTTTGGAGCTACAGACAGTGAATATATGTTTGTTGTTAAAGATGCAAATGGCAATGATTTTAAAACGCCTGGTTTGCAAATTACTACAGCGCAGGTTCTTTTTGATAATAACGAAATAATAATAGCCAGCGATATTAATAATACTTGTAAAACAGGGTCTACGATCCAAAATCAATTCAAACAATGGGTACTTAATCCTTACTTTGATTCGGACCAAAATTATTTAGAACGTTTGGAAAAGAATGAATTAACTGCTAATGATAAATTAAATCGTGACATTTTTGGTGTTAGCAAAGCAATTGGATTTTTGCTGGCTTGGAAAGAAATAAAGGATCATAATGAATGGGAAAATGAAATACAAAAAACTTATGGTTTGACGTTGAGGGATCTTAATAAATTGGTTGCAGAAGTGGAAGGCTGTAATATCTATAATACGGCAAGGTTATTGTCTAAGCCTGAAGATGATAAAATTCTATTTTACAATGTTCCGATTCGCGGAAAAGGAAGTGGTGATTTCAATAACATTGATTCTGAGGAATTCGAATTATTTTCTATGTTTGATAAAAATTCTATGTTTAAATTGGATCGCTATCATATTGGTAAAGGTGACAGTAGAGTTTCATACTGTAATAAGTACGGCGCAAATTTTTTACTAGATCAAGTCGGTTATGGAACGAATTTATGTCAAGAAGGTTACGCAGCAAATACGTCTTATTTAACTGATTTGGGTAAAAATGTTACTAAAACGGGTTTAAAATGGTTTTTGGACGAAAAAAAATATGACATTGTCACCGATAAATGTGGTATTATTACAGTTAAAAATAAAAAAGTTCAAGAAGAACATGTGGAAGAAGATATAAATATAATTAATACCAATAATAGTTTAGAAGAAAAAGAGATTAGCGATCAAACGGTTTTTAATCAGATTAGCAAGTTTGAAAACAGTATAGATAAAGAGATAGAGAGTTACACAGATAATTTTATAAGCGACGTTAAGGATTTATTGGGAATTTACTTTTATCAAAGCCGAGCGTTTCAAAACATTGAAACTAACACAGGTAATAATGTTTACGATAACAAAATCATTGTAAATCGAAAAATAGATGGTGAAGTAGGTCAATTTATAAGTTCGTTGTGTGAGGTATATAATGATGAGTTGCTAAAATTCTTCGGTTGTTCTATGAAAATGCAGGATAAATGTAATTTTAAGTATCTACTAAAAAATGTCATTGGGCCCGTTATTACCGATTATTTTAAAAACTTAAATGATCAATACAAAGAAGATTTGGCTTTGGGAAAAAAATCTATTGTTGAGACCATAAAAGATAAATTTCAAAATGAATTATTGAAAGTTGATAATATAAGAGATAAATTGGTGCGTGAAATTTATTACATGGAAAACGGTTGGTTGCACCCAATGAAATACGACAAAGAAAAAAATAAATTTTTAGAAGACACATTCAAATTCAATTTTGATACAGCAGGTTTAAAAGCTCATGAAACAGCGAAGTTATTAAACGAAAGTTTTAGCCAATTTAAAAAAAACATGAGCAGTGTATATAATAGTGTTTTGCCGGATAACAAAGAGGAATTTGAAAAAAGTTTTGAGGATGTGGATTGTGCTGAGTTTATTACTTTTTTAAAACAGAATATGCATATAGACGTGAATAAAGAATTTTTAAAAAGAGCTATAAGTGCCATGTTTTATACTTGGGTAGAATCAGTTCATGGAAATGAAGACAATGGAGACTCTAAAATGATAGCCGCACGACTGACAGAGATGAGAAAGACATTTTTTGAATATTATTCTGGTACAAAGTTTATTCATGAAGTTAAACTATACACATCTAATATGATTGATAAAGGGGAAAAACCGTTGCCAGATGCTTTTTACTGGTATAATTCAGATGTGATGAAAATTGGTACAAACGAAACTATAGCATATAGATTTACTGTCGTGAATTATATTCAGGCATTTTATTACGCTACGCTAGCGATAAAACGGAAAAAATGTAAAAATATGAGCTGGTGGTCACATAGAAGATTTAATAAAAATATAGAAGAAACTCGAAGAATTTTACAAACGGGAACAGAACCTGAATGTGATCAAATTTTTCATCGTATGAGACAAATCAGAGATCAAAAATATCAAGATAACATTTGGGGATTACCGCTGGCATTTTTAGATATTTTACTTAATGGCGTAAGTATAGATTTAAGTTTAGAAGAAAAAATAGAAATATGTGCGTTTGCTCGCAATTATGTAGATCATGAACTCGACAATACTACCAAAGATCATGTTACAAAATCCAATTTTATGGAAATAGATAAAAAAAATAACTGTTATTTAAAATCAGGAGGGCAAATTGTTCTTCCGTTGACAAATTTGTTCGCACCGGGAGCGATTGATGAATTCTTAAGTAAAATAATATGTGATCAAGTATGGAAAATGAGTTTTTGTAATACGTGTTGTGACGCTATTACTGATTTATGGCACTATTTTAACCAAAGTGATATTTTTATAAAATTGTTAGCAAAAGCATTATTTATCCTGTTATTTACATGTTTTTCTCTTATTATCGGAATTGTGCTGTTGATCGCGTATATTGTTTATACTAAAAATTTGAAAAGTAAGCTCAATGATGATATCTGTCAAAAGCTAAGACAAGCAGAAAATAAAGGTCGTAAAGAATATCATAGGTTACAAAATTTTAAGCAAAATATGAAACGAAAAAAGCCACCGAAAATAATTGAGACTGGCGAGCAAAAAACAAACCTTAATATTGATATGAATCGAAAGTTTAACATTATCAACGATTTAAAAATCAACAATGGGAACAACGTTAACAGTTCAATTAACAATAATATTATCAATACCAATAGCAATCAAATTAACGACCTGTTTAATAATTACTGAGCTTTGAATATAAAAAGACTGAAGATTTTATTTTACTTCAGTCTTTTTTATTTTGATTACGTAAAAAATAAATTTTAAAAACCAAACTCGAAACACATTTCGCATTTAACCATCAACTAAAAAATCTTTCTCACACAAAATAATCTTGTCTTTTGACCAACATATTTTCTAATTCATGTTTTTTATTTTCATAACCAGGCTTATTAAAAATCGCATAAGTTGCATTTTTCCCTTCTTCTACTCCCGGCTGATCAAACGCATTTATATTTAAAAACTCTCCCATCAATGCCGTCGCCAATTCCAACGCAAAAAATAATTCGCCAATCACAAACTCATTTATTTCTGGCAAAATAATTTTCATATTCATATGCTTTGATTTTGCAAGTGCAAATTCAGTCGCTTTTAGTTCAGCATGAATTAAATCTTCGTGCGAAATTCCACCCAAAAAACTTATGCCGTCTATATCCTCAAAAGTCTTTGGAACAAAAATATTCTTGCGATATTTTTCAACTTCCAAAAAAACAATAATCTTATCAAACGGTCCTTCATTATAAAGTTGAACCTGTGAATGCTGATCAGTAACGCCCAAAGATTTCACAGGCGTTTGACCAATATTTATTAAATTTCCATCGTTATCAACTGCTTTACCCAAAGATTCCGACCAAATTTGTGCAAACCAATCAGCAATATATTTTAAACTATCGGCATACGGCATCATCACACAAATATTTTTTTGTTTTTTCTGCATCGCCAAATAATTTATTAAAGCAAATTTAGTTGCTATGTTATTTTTTGGCTCATCAGAAAAATTTTTGTCCATAAATTCTGCGCCTGCTAATAATTTTTTTATATCTATGCCACAAATTACCGCTGGTAATAATCCAACAGGACATAATTCTGAAAAACGTCCGCCAACTCCATTTGGTACATAAAAAGTTTTATATCCTTCGCGTTTCGCAATTTTAATTAAATTTCCTTTCGTTTCATCCGTTATGCACACAATATTTTTCTTCGCTAGCTCTTTATTTTTTTCGTCTAGCAAATTTTTAATAATCATAAATTGCGACATCGTTTCAGATGTGCTGCCCGACTTCGAAATTATTATAAAAAGCGTTTTTTCTATATCAACTACATCCAACAAATAAACTAATCTTTCTGGATCAATATTATCCGCAACATAAAACTTCGGATATTTTCTTTTTTCTTTCGAAAGCTCATTATAAAGTGGATGATTTATTGCTTGTTGTAAAGCAATCGGACCTAAAGCTGAACCGCCTATTCCAAAAATCACAACGCTTTCAAAATTTTTTTGCACATACTCTGCATGATTTAAAATTTCTTCGACAACACTTTCTTGATTGTATGGCAAATTCATCCATTCTAATTTTTTTTCGGCGTGCTTATTTTTTATTTGTTCAATCGCATGATTTATTTTTGTATCAAGGCTTTTAAAATCTTCTTCAAATAAGCCTTGTTCAGGCCCAATAAATTCTTGCATTACATAATTAAAATCCAAATGGATTTTATTTTTCTCGCACCAAATTTTTTCACGATAATCAATCGTCATTTAAAAACCCCCATAAATTTTATTTTTCGACATAAAATTCTTTTTACAAAAAAATTATGTTTGTATCTTAAAAAAAAGTCAAATGTTTTCCGCTTTGATATAATTTTTTCTGTGATAAAAAATTTTTTTGGGTGATATTAGTTTGTTTGAGCTAAAAAATATTATCGGTAATAAAAAATTAATTTTGAGTATGCAAAAGTCTATTGCGCAAAAAAAAAATTTTCATAGCTATATTATTCACGGCAAAAAAAATTCTGGCAAATTATTTTTAGCCAATTGTTTTGCCAAGTTTATTTTGTGTCAAAATGAAAAAAAAAATAATGACGCATGTGAAAATTGTTATTCATGTCATTCGTTTGAAGAAAAAAATAATCCTGATGTAATTTATGTTAAGCCCACGAAAACAAATTTTATTGGCGTAGATGATATTCGTGAGCAAGTAAAAGAAAAAGCAAATATAAAACCATATGTTTGCGAATATAAAATTTTTATTTTGGAAGACGCGGATAAAATGACTGTGCAGGCACAAAACGCTTTGTTAAAAATTTTGGAGGAACCACCAAGTTTTGTAATATTTTTTTTGCTTGGAGACGAGAAAAAAAATTTTTTGCCAACTATAGTTTCACGTTGTGCTGTTTTAAAAACAGATTTAATTGATTTGGGGCAAATAAAAAATTATTTGATAGAGAATTATAGGGAAAAGGATAAAAATTTGATTGATGTTTGTTGTAATTACTCAGGTGGAAATCTGGGGCAAGCATTAATTTTATTGAATGACGAAAATTTTTTTGCGTTGCGAGAAAAAATTATTGATTTTATGATTAGCTTAAAAAAAAATGATTTGGCGTTGGCAATAAATTTTGTTAGAGAGTTTGAGATTCAGAAAGAGAATATTGATTTAATTTTTGATATAATTTACTTTTGGTACGCGGATTTATTTTTTTATTGTCAAACGAATGATGTGTTGCAATTGAAAAATTTGGATAAAATTGAGCAGATAAAAAAAACTTGTGTTTTATGCGATGCGGGGATTTTATATAAAAAGTTAAAATCGGTCGAAAAAGCAAAAATTTATCTGGATTATAATGTCAATTTTAAATTGAATTTAACGGGATTTTTGATTGATTTATTTTTGGATTAGGTTTTTATTTAAAAAATGGAATTGGGATTTGGAGCGTGAATTACTTTGTTGAAAACAAAAGTTGTAAGTGTAAAATTTGATTATTTAAAACAGATATTTTTTTATGATCCGGGGAATTTTTGGGTGTATAAAAATTTGCCGGTAATAGCAAACAAAGATAATAATCTAGAATATGGATTTGTGACGCGTCTTGATAAAATGAGCAAAAAAAATATTTTGCCAAGATTAATTAGAGTAGCAACATTTAGTGATACAAAAAAATATCATGAGAATAAAAAATTTGAGTGCTATGCGTTTAACTTATGCAAAAATAAAATTAAAAAATTTGGTTTAAAAATGAAATTAATAAAATCGCATTTAACTTTTGATGGACGCAAAATTATTTTTTTGTTTACAGCGGAAGAACAGATCAATTTTAAATTAATAGCTAGAGGACTTTCACATATTTTTAGAACCAAAATCGAATTTAAATATGTTGGCGTTCGAAATGAAGCAGCAAATATTCCGGCAATTGGAATTTGCGGGAGACCGTTATGTTGCAATAAATTTTTAAGTAAATTTAACGATATTTCTATAAGTATGGCAAAAGAACAGGGTATGACTCTGCATCCAGCTAAAATTTCTGGAAATTGTGGAAAATTATTGTGCTGTTTAAAATATGAAAAGGATATGTATGATAAATTGAAATCGAATGCGCCAAAAGTTGGTGATACAGTTCAAACGATTGATGGCATAGGAAAAGTTTTTAAAATAAATTTGCTTACGCAAAAGGTTAAAGTTTCTTTTAAAGAAGAAAATAGAAATGGCGATTTATTTGACATTTATAAAATTTGTGATGTGAAAGTTATAAAAAAAAGTAGTCAAGTTGATTAATGGCCTGATTGTTTTTTGTGTTTGTTTTTATTTGTTTTTAATCTCCAAAGATAAATGTTGTAAAATAAAGAGTTGATTATGTGAAAAAAGTTTGTGTTTAAAAATGTTATTTATTATGAAGAGGTAATAGTTATTTGATGAAAAAAAAAATATGGTTTGGGATTTTAATTTTTATTTTTGTGATTATTTTTTTTCTAAGTCAAAAAGAATTTTTTGGCGGAATGAAATTTGAAGTTTATTTTTTAAATCATGATCAAAATATGTTTGAATGTGAAAATAGGAATATGATTTTAAAAAAAGATTTTGATAAAGAGAATATTTTGCGTGAGATTATAAAAATTTTATTTGATGGACCAAGAAGTAAAAATCTTTTGAGATTTGATTTAGGGGATTTAAAAATTTTGGATGTAAATTTAGACGAAAAAAATAAAATGGCCGAAATTAATTTTTCGCGTGAATATAAAAATATTGAAAATGAAATTTTTTTTAGAAGCGCATTAATTTGGAGTGTAACGAGTTTGGATTTTGTTGATAAAGTAGAAATTTTTGTTGACGGAAAAAATTTAGCGGAGGTTATTGAAAATATAAATTTTGATTTTTTTGACAGGGAAAATATTTTATTGAACCCAGAAATTTCTGATGAGAAGGTATATAGAAAAATATTTAAGTTGTATTTTAGAAAAAAAAATAAATTGCTAGCAGAAGAAAGAAAAATAGATATAGGTTTAAATCAGCCGGAAGAAAAATATATTTTGGAGCAAATAATTTTGGGGCCAGAAAATAATAATTTAGAATCGGTTGTGCCAAAAGAAACTAAAATATATGATATAAAAACTGACAAAGATATTTGTTATATAAGTTTGAGCGATGACTTCTTAAATATAAATAAGCTTGATTTGGATGATCAAAAGTTTGCTGTTTATGGAATCGTAAATTCTTTGACGGAGTTGGAAAATATAAATAAAGTGCAGTTTTTGATTGAAACAGAAAAAATAGATAAAAAGAATTTGATATTTGATTTGACTAAGCCATTTGAAAGAAATGAAAAAATAATTGGAAGTGATTAAATTTGAAGAGACCGTTATTTTTTTGTTGGATATTTTTTATGCTAGGAATAATTTTTTCGCAAGCAAATGGTTTTTTAAATTTTATTTTATATGTATTTATAAGTTTGTCAGCATTGATTTTTATTTATTTGAAACATGGAATAAAAGTCATGCTGATTTTTTTTGTTGTTTTTATTTTGGGGTTAATGCATGGAAATATAAGTTTGTTTTTACATAAAGAAGAAATTGACGCGGGAAAAAATAAAAATATTTGTGGCGAAATAAAAAATATTACGGAAGTAAAAAATTATAATCGTGCGTTAGTTAAGTTAGAAAATAATTTTTATTTGTTGGCGTATATAAAAAAAGATTATGAAATAAATCCGGGAGATAAAATTAATTTAACTGGAAATTTAATTTCGGCGCAAAAAAAAAGAAATCCCGGAGGATTTGATGAAGAAAAATATTTTTTGATGAAAAAGATTTTATATAAGATGTTTCCCAAGAAGATAAATAATTTAGGACGAAAAAATTATTTTTATTATTATTTGGCGCAAATAAAAAATAAATTGGCGAGCGTTTATGATTTTGTTTTTGATGAAAAAGAAGCGGGAATATTAAAAGCGATGCTTTTGGGAGATAAATCGGATTTAGATGAAAATATAAGCGAATTATATAAAACGACAGGAATTTATCATGTGTTAGCGATTTCAGGATTACATGTTTCGATTGTCGCTGTAATATTAAATTTTATTTTGAGGTTTTTTTTAGATAAAAAAACTGCGAGCGGGATTTTAATTTTATTTTTGTTTTTTTATTTATTAATGACAGGCGAAAGCATTTCGATGATGAGAGCTTTTATTATGTTTGATTTATTTTTGATTGCTAATTTATTTTATAGAGAAAGCGATTTATTAACTTCGTTAGGATTCGCCGGAATAATAATTTTATTTTTAAATCCGTTTAGTATTTTTGATATGGGATTTGAATATTCGTTTGGGTCTGTTTTTGGTATAGCTTGTTTTTCGCAAAAAATAGAAAGAGGTTTGGTTTTATTAAATTTAAAATTTAACTGGATAAAATTATTACTGGAGAATTATTTTATAAATAAGTTTATTGATTTTAAAAAATATTTATCTGCGTCGATTGGAGCTATGTTAATAAGTAATATTATTACGGGATTTTATTTTTTTTATTTTGCGCCATATGGATTTATTGCGAATTTATTTATTTTGCCGAACATGGCTTTTTTGATTTTATTTGCGTTTTTAATCGGAATAATTGGATTGGTAAATTTAAATTTAGCGTTTTTTTTAAGTTGGCCGATTGTTTTTTTATTAAAATTTTTTGAGCTGGTATGTAAAATTTTTGTGAGATTGCCGTTTGCAAAAATTTTAGTTGGGAATATAAATATTTTTTTCGTATGTTTATATTTTGTTTGGGTTTATTTATTAATTTGGATGTTAAATAGTTTTAAAGAAAAATTTTTGAGAGCGAAAAAATATTTTTTGAGATTTAGCTTTGGATTTATAGTTTTGATTTTAATTTGTGTTTTATGGCCGAGAAATCCGGAAATAATTATGTTGGATGTTGGACAAGGAGATTGCTTTGTAATTGATTGCAAAAATATTTTAGTAGTAGACGGCGGAGGAAAAAGTACACAGGAAATTGGAAATAACACGGGAAAAAATATTTTAGTGCCGTTTTTGGATTATAAAGCAAAAAATTTTGTTGACGCGGTTTTTGTTTCGCATTCGGATGGAGATCATGTGATTGGAATAATAGAATTGCTGGAAAATAAAAAAGTTGGGAAAGTTTATGTATCGGAAAAAAATTTTGAAGATGAGTTGTATAAAAAATTAATTGATGTCGCAAGAGAAAAAAATGTTGAGATAAATTATTTAAGGTCAGGAGATAGTTTGGCGAATAAAAATTTTATTTTGGATTGTATTTATCCGTTTGAGAAATCAAAGCCGAATAGTAATAATAATGCGTCGTTGGTATTAAAATTAAATTTGCTTGGAAAAAAAATTTTATTTACGGGAGATATAGAAAAAGAAGCTGAGCAGGAAATTTTAAAATATAATAATTTAGATTTAAAATGTGATATTTTAAAATTGGCGCATCATGGATCAAAAACTTCTTCGAGTTTGAATTTTTTATTAAAAGCAAATCCAGAGTTTGCGATTGTAAGCACGGGAGTAAATAATATTTATTCGCATCCGAGTAAAGAAGTTGTTGAGAGATTAAATAAATTAAATTTAGATTTAATAAACACGGCTGAATCAGGAGCGGTAAGAATTAAAATTCTAAATGATGGATTTGAAATTATTAGGCAGATAAAAGATTAGGTTTGGATTTTAATTTTTGTTACGAAATTCTAAAATAGTACTATACAGAAATTTTATTGTGATTTGGTATGAAAAAATCTACAGTAAGAAAAATTTACTAAGCTGTCATAATAATGGTGTGTATGGGAAAAACGAATCAAATTTTGGAGGATAATAAAGCACAAATGGGAAAAAAGTTATCAGAAATGACATTGAAGGAACTATGGAAGTTATTCCCCATCTTTTTAGTTGAACACAACAAGAATTGGAAACGCTATTTCAATGAGATTGAAAAACAAATAAAAGAGTTACTGGCAGATCATCGTGTCGAAAGAATAAGCCATATCGGCAGTACGGCTATACCAAACATATGGGCTAAAAATATTATTGATGTGCTAGTCGAAATTTCTGAAAGTGCTAACATGAAAAAGGTAGGCTATGTTTTAGAACAAAATGGATTTTTAATAATGGCCACTAATACTGATAGAATTTCATTGAATAAAGGATATACGGAAAAGGGATTTGCAAATCAAGTTTATCATATACATCTGAGATATATTGGTGATAACGATGAACTATATTTCCGCGATTATTTGAGTGAAAATCCTCAGATTGCGAAGGAATACGAAGCATTAAAGTTGGAATTATGGAAAAGATATGAACATAACAGAGACGCCTATACCGATGCAAAAACTGATTTTATACGCGAATATACCGAGAAAGCACGCAAAAAATATGGAGATAGATACTCTTGCTAATGAAATTACACATTATGTATCAAACAAAGTTTGTTTTTGATAGCGTTGTTGTTACAGAATAAGAATTCTGAATGTATAAATATTAATGTTTATTTTTATCCAATCAAAAAAATTATTGAGAAATTAAATTTAAATTTAATAAATAAAGCTGGTCAGAAACGGTAAGAATTAAAATTTTGAATGATGGTTTTAAAACTATTAGGCAGATAAATAATTAGATTTGGATTTTATAAAATTTGATTATAGGATAAATTTTTTAGCGAAATATATAACGCGTTATTAAATATATCTTGGCATGAAAAAACGAAATTGGGATATGAGAGGGTGGAAAATGTGGTAATACTAATAACGGGGGCATCACATACTGGGAAAACAATGCTGGCATATCGACTGATTGAAAAATATAAATATCCATGTTTATCAATAGATCACTTGAAGATGGGCTTGATACGAAGTGGAAATACTTCTCTTACAACAGAGGATGATGATGAACTGGTCGGATATCTATGGCCGATTACTTGTGAAATAATTAAAACATCGATTGAGAACAAACAAAACATGATTGTAGAAGGTGGCTATATTCCATTTGATTGGAGACAAGATTTTGATAAGCAATATTTACAAGCAATTAGGTTTATATACCTGGCAATGTCTGATGAATATATAAATGGACACTTTTGTGATATAACAAAATATGGATGTGAGGTTGAAGCTTCACGATTGATCAAGCGAGAAAAGAAAACAGGCAGATGATAGAAGGTTATCTGAAATCTGGTGAGCATATTACCTTGATTGAAAGCAATTACGAAAAATCGATATATGGATTATCAAATGGATATTTTGGGAGGCAATAATGAGAATAAGAAAACTGGTATTATCCTCGACAGTCAAGAAATTCATAGAAGCAGAGCATGAAAAATACGAAATTGAAAATGATGTACAGTGCAATTATGTTCCTTTCTGTTTTGTGGCAGAGATAGGCGATCAAATCGTCGGTGCTATTTCTGGTGCGACATTTTTTTCTGAAGTATATATTGACGAGTTAATTGTAAAAAAGGAATATAGAAACAAAAAAATAGGAACTCAATTAATCGATACACTTGAAAAATTTTATAAAGGATATGGTTTTAATAATATAAATTGTTGTACCAACGGATTTCAGGCCCCTAAATTTTATGAAAAATGTGGATTTGAATTAGAGTTTGT
This sequence comes from uncultured Clostridia bacterium, assembly GCA_946415665.1. GTDB lineage: Bacteria > Bacillota > Clostridia > Lachnospirales > CAMVHY01 > CAMVHY01. Next base: position 3,513 of record CAMKTI010000022.1, on the reverse strand, counting down.
TAGAAACAACAGATCCGATTCTAAATTGGACAAATATTTTTATATTAAGTATATGTATTAAGATAAAATACTAAAATGTTATTCCAATCTTCAAGGGTATAAATTTAGATTTAGCTTGGATGAGAAACGGTAAGAATTAAAATTTTGAATGATGGTTTTAAAATTATTAGGCAGATAGAAGACTAAAAGTTTAAGTTAATAAAAATTATAAAATGGAGTTAAAAATGGATATAGAAGTTAATATAAAAAAACAGGATTTAATAAATTTTATTAGAGCGGTTTTATATTTTATTTATCCAAAGGTAAAAGATTTTTATAAGCCGATATTAATATTTATTGGTTTTTTTTATGGTGTGCTTGTAAATAAAATTAGGTTTGAAAATATAGAATGGCGTAATTTATTTTTAATGCTATTTATGTTTGATTTTTTGATTTATCAAGCAAGATTTCAATTGAATGATATTTTTGAGTTGCGAGATAAAAAAAATATAGATCCAAAAAAAATTTTTTTTAATATTGGATTGACACGTGAAAAAACGATTTTTATTTCGAGTATTGTTATAGCTTTGCGTTTAATTTTATTTTTATCTGTAATTTTTTTTGTTGGCAAAAATATTGCTTTAAATATTTTGTTATGTGTTGGGCTGATTATTTTTTTTGCTGTATGTTATGAAATTGCACGGGCAAAAAAAAGTATTTTCCCTGTATTTTTTTTCGTTTGTTTTGGTTATCCATTGAGATTTTTGGCAGGTTTTTTAGCTGCTTTTGAAAATAATTTTTTAAACATAAATTTTAGTTTTGATTTGATTTTAGTTTTTATTGCTTATGCTTTTTTGGGTGAGTTTGCAAATATTTTATATTGGACAACAGAAGCTTTGGCGCAAAAAGCAAAAAATATTGAGCTACGAAAAAAACATTATGAGTTTTTATGTAACAAAGCTAATGAGAAAGTGTTTTTAGATGGCAAAGGAAAAATTTTTGATATTTGGAATTGGAATTTTATTTTATCTATTTTTTTTCTCTCACTGGCAATTTTATTAAAAAGTGATTTTGATATTTTAATATTTTTTCTTGAGATATGCTTTTGGGTTTTTATTATTTCTTTTGTTTTGGCATCGAAAAAAAAATTAAGTTTAATTACACCGTTTTTATTTTGTATTTGGTTTTTAAAAATATGTTTTTTGGATTGGACAGTAATATTTTTTTGTTTGAATCAAGCAATGTTTATATGTGTTTATTATTTTTTAAGATTTTCATCCGAATTTGGTAAAAATAATTTTATTACGAAAAAAAATAGAGCAGGAAAATCAAGTCAGAATTAATAAAATAAAATGATTAGATAACAACAAAAAAACGGTTTTTAGACCGTTTTTTTTCAGAATAACTATACAATGTGATCCTCTTCTTCGTTGTTTTTAAATGTTTCTTCTTTTGTTTGTTTTAAAATGTTATTTCCATCCTCAATAAATTTTTCTACTTTATCTATCAATTCTTTATGATTTTTGCTACTGTCTGAATTTACATAATCAAAATTTTTTACTTTTTGTAATGCTTGTCGTTCACTTTCTGATGCTTCTTTCATATTCTCTAGACGGGTTTTTTCAGAAATATATTGTGGCTTCCATTTAAAATTATAAAGAAAAATTGGTATAATTAGGATGAAGCTTAACCATGTTGTCCAATTTTCTTTAAAGTAGCTTGTTACGTTTGATTTTACTTCTAAAGTTTGTATTTGGAAATTTAAATCTGTTATGGCTCGCGACAATTCTGAATTTTTAAGAGAGATCAGGCTTTGTCTATCATCCAGTGAGCATTGACTAGCTTTAGTATCTTTTTTATATTTATTCAAGTAAATTTGAAATTGGCTATCTGCAAATTCTTTATTTTTTTTATTAGATTGTTTTAATTCAGACAAATAATGTTCAGCTAATCTCAAAATCGTTTTTTTAGTCTTAATCTCAACAACCGGACTATTTAAAATTCGTGTATAAAATTCAAGCCAGTTTTTAATAACGTCAACATCGTTTTGATCATAACCATGTTGATTTTGTTGTGGATCATATGATTCTTTAAAAGCACCGAATATTTTTCGCAAATCATACGAATGACCATCAATTTCAGCAATTACTTTATTATTTTCTTGTGATTTAGGTAAAACAGATTTCTTCGCATCCAAACATTCAGCTATAAATTGCTCTAGAAATTTTTTTAAACGATCTGTAAAATCGATTAGAGATACAACATCACCATATACTTCTTGTATCTTAAACTTATTTTCATTATCAAAAAGATCAAGAATTATGTTGATATATTGTTTCGGATCGGCTACAGGAACTTTTGAATTATATAGGTTCTCGAAAACACGAAATATTAAATATCCAACTTTTTGCTTTTTAGTGAGATCATGATTTGTATTCTTATAATGTTCAAATATTTTAGAAAGATAATTCTCAAATTCGTGAGCGCCATCATTTGTATTCATCCTATCACATATATATTGAAATAATAAATTGCCACCATCGTTTCCAGTTTGCAAAAACTTTTTCAGCAAAGGATCAATATTCTGTTTATTACTATCTAAAGCCTCTTTAAGAAAATCAGATATCATTTTTTTTGTATCATGATCGATATTTTTCAAATTTTCTGTATCTAATTGATCTATATATTTAAAAACTTTATCAATTTGGACTGGTTTTCCAAAATATAGATTAGTGACAGTATATTTTGTGAAAGACAACGATTTTTCATTTTCTTTTTTCATTTTGTCGTACGCCTCAAACAGATTTTTTGGATCGTCAAATTTTTCTATAGCATCCTCTATTGTCTTTTTGTTTAATGATGTTTTATTAAAATAATTATAGATTTTTAATATTGTTCCTGGTTTTATATTTGAAAATGGTACGTCCGGAGCTTTAAATTCTTTCAAACGTGATTTGTTTTGCAAGTAAACTTCATTTCCTAAATCGCAACCGGATAAAAAATAAATAAACTCTTCATCATAACTCAGATTTAAATTTTTAAGTTCATCTTTTGATATTTCGTTTATTTTTTTGAAACCAAATTTTTTTTTTAAGATTTCATCTATATCAAGAGTTTGAGAGATATATTCATCCTCAGATTTATAATTGTTTTCGTTTTTTATCGAAAGTTTACCACGACTAACCGCCCACTTTTCATTATAATTTCTTTTTTCTAATTTAAATCCACGTGTTTTATATTTATCGCCTTCCAAAATATTAATATTTAATTTACATTTCTGGTTTATCTCTCCGATATATTCGTTAAATTTTCTATCTGGATTTGATTGTAGTGAATTTTTTATTTCTCTTTCATCTATTACTTCACCAGCAAGCCAATAGCTATCTTGATTTGCTTTGAATATGTCGTCTTTTATTGTCAATTTATTTATCGATTCAAAAAAACATTGGTGATTATCATTTGTAAACCTCTTTTTCGACTGCATTTGAGCAAAGAAGAAAAGCAAATCCGCCGGTTTTTCATTTCCATAAATTT
>CAMKTI010000021.1 GCA_946415665.1 uncultured Clostridia bacterium | reverse complement strand
ACATATTATCGAGAATACTTTCCTTGCTTTTAAACGTTGGCACGCTATTGCCACCCGATACGCTAAAACACTCGATGCTTTCATCGCTTCTATTTATGTTCGTTGTATCTTTATGTATTTGTCATTCTTTTAAATTTTTTTCATGTAGACAGTATCTAATAGAGGAAAGTTTTATTGCAATACAAATATAAAATAAAAAAGTTGTACAAAACAAATCTTTATGATAAAAATTTTTTTATTATGATAAAAATTTTTTTATGATGTATCTGAATACGATTGATGAGATAAACTTTGGATTTAATAAAGTGGTTTAAGATAAAATTTTTTTATCGTAGTAAAAAAAGCTTTCAGATTTAGCGGTCTGAAAGTTTTTTTGTGCTTAAAAATTAATTACCTGATGCACAATTATTCTTTATTTTTGATTTTATATTTACGGACGATATTAAATGTTATGATTCGATTTTTATTTTTTTATCTAAAATTCTTATTACGATTTTATTTGCTTTACTATATATTGTTGTGTTATAATTAATTATAATTAAACTTCGGTTTAAAAAATAATTTTGGAGAGTGGGACAAAATGCAAACTAAAAATAATGACAAAAAGGGAATTTGGTTTGATAAAGAAAAATTTAAACATGTCCAAAACGAACTAATAAAAAACAAAAAAGTTGGTTCTGCGGCGTGTGTTGCGACGTTGACATATTATTTCAAAAATCATAGTTCGTTGAAATGGATAGAAAAAAATGATGAAATTAAAAGTTTTTGTTTTTATTTTCCTGCGATACTAAAAACACATTTGTATGATGAAAAAAATAAATGTTGGTTAGAAAATCCTTTTGATGACAACAATTTCTGTAATGTGATGTTTGATTTATTAAATAAAGATGAAGAAAATCTACCGAGAAATTGCGTTTTATTGCTTGAAGGTATTTGTTTTCCAGATATTCATTCAAATGAAAATATTTGTCAGCTGGCAAAATACAAATTTATAGATGGTATTGATCTGTTTTTTACGAACAAATGGAATCATATTCCAAAACCAAGCAATCAGTTTATGGATTTTTTAATTCAAAATATATCAGCAGATAATATTAAAGATTATTGTACAAAATTTATTAATCCGAGATTGGAAAAACAATTCACACTAGAGCAATTGTCAGTACGAAATTGGATATTTGTGCAATGCTATAACTATAGTAAGGATATGCTGTTGAGGATTCAAACTCAAAACAATTTCATCATATTCTATTTATCACTCTTTTTAGATAAAAATTTTAAGTGTCTATTCAAATGCGAAAAAAATGGACCTGATTTTATTGAGAGTGCCATGAATATATATGAAAATATATACAAAAATTTTATGGAATTACCTCATGGTGATGAAAAAAAGGCTGTTGATAATTTTTTTCGTTATTTTTCCTTAAGTTTTATAGAATGTGTTTATAAATACAGAGATAATCAAACGGCACAAACAAAACACGGCGTGGATATTTACTTGCTTCGTAGATTTTATTCAATATTAAAATATGACGAGAAAAATTTAAATCTGATTTTAGAAAAACTATCTCTAAAAATTGATGCAGAACAGGATTTTACTGTGTGTTGTAAAAATGATTTTGGAACGTCAGATATTATTGAATTTCATGCTTCTGTTAAAAACGCTCAAAATAAGTTTTTGATAAAGACTAAAAATAATTACGAAAGAAAAAATATTTGGTTTTATAAAGAAAAATTTAAAAGTGTTCAAGACCAGTTAACAAAAGACAGTTTGAATCCTTTTTATTCTGCGACTCGTGTAGAAGCGTTGACATATTGTTTAAAGAAATATATTACGTTGCAGTGGATAGAAACAAACAGCGACCTTAAAAATTTTTGTTTTTATTTTCCCGAGATACTAAAAACACATTTGTACGATGAAAAAAATAAATGCTGGTTAGAAAATCCGTTTGATAACAAAAATTTTTGTAATGCAATGTTTGATTTATTGAAAAAAAATAAAAAAAATCTATCCAGAAATTGTGTTTTATTACTGGAGAATTTTTGTTTGCCTGATATTCATGCAGACAATAAAAATGTGTATTTATTTCAAACTATCGCAATTAATGCCATGAATTTATTTTTTACGAACAAATGGAATCATATTCCAAAGCCAAGCAATGATTTTATCGATTTTTTGCGTGAACAGATATGTAAATATGATATTGAAGACTATTGTACAGAATTTATTAATAGCAAATTAAAATCTGGCCTTGTACCAATAGAACTTTCATCACGAAAGTGGATATTGGTGCAAGAAAATGATGATGCTATTCAAACGCGGAACAATTTTGTCATATTCTATTTATCACTTTTTTTAGATAAAAAATTTAAGTATCCATTTGAGTGTGAAAAAAATGGACTCGATTTTATTGAGAGTGCTATGAATATATATGAAAATATGTATAAAACTTTTATGAAGTTGCCACATAAAAAAAGAGAAGATGCTATTTACGATTTTTTTAATATGTTTCCGATACGTTTTATAAAACATATAATTTATTCATATAGAGAAGATAAAACAGCATCGATAAAATTCAAACATGGTATTTACTTATTTTATAGATTTTGTTCAATATTACAAAATGATAAGAAACAGTTAAATTTAGTTCTAGAAAATCTATTTAGAATGATTGATATAAGACAAGATTTTGTTTTGCCATATCAAAATGCTTATGGAACGTGGAATTTTATTAAACTTTGGAGCAGCGTTGCAAAGAACGTCGCCGCAAATGAAATTTCAAATGAGAAATCAATCTTTGACTTAAAGAATGGTCAAATTTTAAATTATAAAGAGTTATTGCCGGATGAATTGATTGATAAAATAAATGAGTATAACAATAAAAGTAAGTCAAAATTGCAATTTGATATAAAACAAGAAACTTTTTTAATCAAAAATGGGATTTTTCATTGTGATGAAAATAAATTTCTGGAAAATATAGAATCTATTTGTAAAATTTTTGGATTAATATCGAATAAAGATGGAGAAGCGAAAAAAATAGATGATGTACACTTGAAAGATTTTTTTAAATTATTGGCAAACAACAAATTTAATTTGTTTAAGTACGTGTGTAAACTTGAAAGTTGTTATGCTGGTCTTGCAATTAGAGGAATTAGCTTTTTAATTTCTGAATTTGAGAAATTTATCAACTATCATAGTGTGAAAAATGAGGCAAACAAATTGTTCTTGTCAAATTCGAATGATAACACGTTTACAAAAAAGCATTTGTTTCCAAATCCGTATGTATGCTCACTATACAATTTGATGATAACGAAATTTATTAAGGCTCAAACAGGATCGGATGAACTGGCAGATATTGTTTCTATTTTACTTAAAAGATTTGGCTCAATATATGATTTAATATACAAAGTAAAAAATATTCTTGTAGAAGAAGATTACGGATATAAATTAAAAGGTCTGTGGAATTTTGTTTTAGATTGTGTTTTGTATGTAGATAAAGGAAGCAATAAATCTATTCTTTCCCTTTTAATAAAATTAGTAAACGACAACTTAAAAAAATATACAGAAAAAAATGACTTGGAACAAGGTAAGATCTCTTTAGACTTGGTAAGATCTGCTTTGCTGTTATTTAACGTAGCCAAAGCTTTTGATTATGACACAAATACTTTTTATGGAGGACAAAAACAGAAACATAAAAATAATATTAGTGATAAAACATTTGACTTACTGAATAAAATTCTTGGCGACGAAAATTTTAAATCGTTTTTCGAACTAGATAAAACTTTGTCCATTGACTTACAATCTATCAAAGCGTGTTTCCAGCAAATAAAAAATTTAAACTTTGAGGTTCTTTTTTATTTGACCGATGAAATTTTTGATCCCAACGTGAAGCAATTAGAACAATTTTCTCCATTGCTTGAAAAGTGTGTGGATATTTGTAAGAAAGATGGTAAGACTACAATTTTTGATTTGATTCAACAAACAGAAGAGTTTACACAAAAAAAAGTTTCAAAAATGGAAAGGATTAACAAGATCAAAAATGGGGCAAAGAAAATCAAAAACTATGCTCATGAAATTAAAGAACATAACCTTGAAAATAAAAATTTATTTTTAGACCAAATTCAAACGGAAAATGAAAAAGAAAGTAGAAAAGCCAATGATTTGCTTAAGAAGTTATTGAAGCAAGCAAAAAAAGTTACCGGTTCAATAAATGTTGGGGAACGTGGAGCATATCTTTTACGCTCGGATCTATTAAATCAATATTTTAATAGTTTGTATGAAATTTTTTGCATGGTATATGACCCAACACGACACATTAACTTAAATTTAAAATACAAAGGTACCTACAGAGAAGTTATATCTGCTTCATATAATTCAGCCATAGTTACGAAAATATCAGAATATACTGTCAGTGCAATTATGGGTTTAAATAAAAAAAATATTTTCGAGAAAATAGACGAACTAGAAAATATTGATATCGAAGTTATCGGAAGTATTATTTCGTTAATTTCTCCTTATAGCAACAATCAGGTCATATTTTTCAAAAAAGAAAATGGGGAAAGTATTATATCCAATATTATTGGTGAGCTTAAAGGATTAAAAGGAAATTTTGTAGATTATAAAAAAAAGCTAGGGCTATTTAATACCGATCAGTTACTTAATGAGCTTAAAGAAAATTACAAAGGCCAAGAAATATTATTTGGAAATCAATTGATTAAAAAAGCAGAGAGAAAACAAGAAAGATTGATAAATAATTTATGTATCAAATCCGGACAATTTGATGTTGATTTATATAAGAAAAAGAAAAAAGCAATGACACAGCTGACAGATTTAAATGTCTACACCATAAAACTTATTGCTTCGGTATGTATTTTAAAATCGACCGACAACGATAGTTTGTTTATTATAAGACCGGTAAATAACGTTTGTCACAAATTATATGATTTTTTGAATATGTTATATGTTTCAGAAGACGGCAAAAATCTAAATTCAGAATACAAAAACGTATGCAAAGAAGTTATAGAGCAACAACAAGAAATGGTTGTAGAAATATCAAAATTTACTATAGATGCAATCAAATTTTTAAATGAAAAAGATATTTTTGAAAAAGTTTATCTAACGAACTACAAAAAAGGCGAAGAAATTGATATTAAAATTATTGACGATATTATTTTATTACTTTCCAATGTTTCCCAGAAAGACATTGTATTTTTTAAAGATGAAAAAGGTAAAAATCTTACATCTGATATTATAAACGGACTTAAATTATTAAAAACAAATTTAAAAATAAATGGATTACGTCAAAAATTTCAAGAGTGCAAGGAAGACTATTTCGATTATAGCTGTTTATTAACAGACAAAGCAAATATATGTTTCAAGGATTTGCATGATTTTTTATTGATTTTAAAAGAACCACAAACAAAAGAACAAAGGATATATACGGAAGTTTTGTCTGGCGAACAAAATTCACAAATGTTTATGCTTGCAGAAACATTAAATATCATTTTAGAGGTAATTAAAATCTTAAACAGTAAAGATTTTGATGTGGAAAGACTAAAGGATATTGATGCTAACATTATCGAAGCTATTGAAGAAATTGATATTAAAATTATTGACAATATTATTTTATTACTTTCCAATGTTTCCCAGAAAGACATTGTATTTTTTAAAGATGAAAAAGGTAAAAATATTACATTCAATATCATCAATGGTCTTAAATCATTTAAAGACAAACTATTGCAACACGTAAATAAAAAAAATAATTTACAAAAATCAAACGAAAATCAGGTTATTAACGAGATAAAAGAAACAGAAGAGGGAAATCAAAACCAAAAAAATGTATTAGAAATAACCTGTTCAGAAAAAATAAATAGCAATGCAAAAAATAAATCGCTTGATAGTGATGATAATAAAAACAATGATGCTAATAATTTACAGAATAATGAGATCAAAATTAAAGAATCTCAAAAAAATAAAAACATAAGCAAGGAAAATGATGTTGTTGTGGAAAACAAAAATGATTTGTGTAAAGCAAATGATGATGAAAAGAAAGTTCGTGATGCAGATAATACGAAAAAGGACAACAACGAAAAACAAATAGAAATAGAGAAACAATATGTGAAAAATGAGATAGATTTTAAAAAGGTTGATACATTCAGATTGATAAAAAATGAGTTTGATGAAAAAGAAAAAAATAAAAAAAATAATAGCACAACAGCAAAGAGAAAAGATTCGTTCAGCATGTCTCAAAACGAAATTAAATTTTTATTTGATAATGAAGACAAAAAAAATAACCAAATGGACAACAATAAAAAAAATTCCAATGAAGGAAATAGCATCCAAAAAAATGTTAATGAAAAAAAAATTTTAACTGAACAAAATAATATTCTGTATGAAAACAATAATAATGGAATTAAAACTCAAGAGCCTGTGCTTAATATAAATTCAGATGCCGACAATAATAATTTGTCATGTGGAAATCATAGCAGTGTAAGCAATGAAAATTTTGTTAAACAAAATATAAAAATAGACGGAAATCAAAATGGCAATATTAAGTCCTTTTCAACAAATCAAAGAACTAATAATGGAACTGATGAGAAATCATCTCAAACAGCACGGATTTCTAATTTATTTACAAATGCTGCTGGTTCAGAAGATAAGATCAATGAACAAAAGATACGAAAAGACTTGGTTAATAAGTTAGATAATCGTGTTTTTTTTCTAAAAAAATGGTGTATATTTTTTTATCAACGCAAAAAAATAAGCGTAAGTATTATGATTGTTCAGATTATATTCTTGTTTGTTGGTTCTTTTTATATTAAAGCATTGGCTATCGTAATGGCAGTTTTATTTGTAACAAGTTTAATAAATTTTTTATTCGGTAGATATTTTAGTATAGAAGAGATTAACCCAAAAAACATAACAGGTGTTTCTAATACTACAGAAAAATATGAATATGAAACAAATACAAATGATCTGAAGCCTAATCTAAATTTGACTGATAACAAACGTGAACAACGTGATCCGAGTGATCAGAATTTTTAATGGGGCAAAATAAACTACCAAAATTTTTGTTTATCCAAATCTAATTTCTATGGAATGTTATTTGCACGGAAAAGAAATCGAAATTTCAAATTCAAACTCAAAAGTCAAATTTTTTGTTAAAGCAAAAGAAACTTTGATTTTAATAAAATAGCTCGGAATAAAATTTATTTTTTGTAATAAAAAAAGCTTTTAGGCTTGCTCGCTTAAAAGCTTTTTTTTCGTTTGATACATGCAATTTTTTAGTTTAATCTTTTTCTAGTGATCGTTTTTTCCTTCGATTTTTTCTTCGATTTTTTCTTCGATATCACGTAGCACTTCAGGTGATATATAACTATATTTGTTATTTCTTTGTTGATTTTTTGATGCATTTTTGAAATAACCAGTACTAATCGTCTGCAAATTTGCATTGCGACAAAAAGGACGATTCCTATACGTAAATATAGATGTTATTACACAACATAAACCATCAATTGCAAGCAACACCCACATGAATTTAATTATGGCAAAAACTAAAACCGCTAGCAAAATAATTGTCAAAATCAACATTACATAAAATAGCGGATAATTTGGCGATTGGTTTGCATTTTCAGCTTTAGATATGAGACCATTTTTGTTTTCATTATCTATTATTTGATTGCCCAAGCCATTGTTATTAGGTATTATATTTAGCTTGTTATCTATATTGATATTAACGCTATTTGTAATAATTTGGTTTATCAAATTCGAATCATTGACATTACTTGCCGTCGATATTTTCTCTTTGTTGTTTGAAATATTTCCGTATTGACAAATTAATTTTGAATCATTGTCATCAAACGTTATATCTAATCGTTCTGCGATTTCTTTCATTTGGTTTAATGTCATTTTTTCCATTTTAACTTGCGTAATTAAAAATACTTTAAATGATTTACTTACATCTTGGACTCCGACTGTCGAACAAACTTTTAGTTTATCTTTTTTATATATTTGTGAAACGACATCTCCAAAATTTTTACTTTGTAATAGTAAATCATGTGATTCAAATAAACATGTTAAAATATACATGTTCCCAAGCCATACCTTATACGTTTGATGAACATTGAGACCAGCTTTGAGAGCATATTTAAAGTCAGTCACAAATTTATTTCTGTAAATTGTAAAATTTTCTTTTGGTTTATTTGACAACTTAACTGCAAATGATTCAACATATTCTTGGACACCATAATTTATACCACTAAAATTTGCTATCAGTTGTTTTCTTATATATTTATTTTCATAGAACGTCGAATCAAGATTGCTGGTCATAAAACCATCCAGCAACAAATCAAAAAGTTTAGCAGGTGTCTGTTCTTCTACATTTTCTTGATTGTGCGTGCATTGAATATACTTTGCTGTTGTTTCAGCGATACCAGAAATATTACTTTCGATTAATTGCTCGTTAACTTTTTTTCTTAAGAGTATCATATCAGCAATGTCATAATCCAAAAAACAGCTTCTGTTATAGTCACCATTTGTACAATATTTTGTTATAATTTCAAATTGCTTAATATCATGTATACAACCGTCAGCCAAATTATTAACCAACGGTTTTAACTTTTGATAATTTTGTGTGTCATTACCTATGCCATGCCCACCATTCTCTCCTCTATATTTAGAATTAGCCGCATCTAATAATTTGCACAACATTCCGATGTCGTCAGATTGTAAATAAAAATTATTATTTTCCAAATCCGCTATCAGATATTCAAAAAATTTAATACTACTTTGAGCTAATAGAACCTTGCTATGTTTGCAGTCATTAATGAATTTGAACATTTGAGATATTGTTACATTTTTTCCCCTGGCTTTAAAAATCTCTATCAAAATATTTTCATCTTTAATCAGATTATACTCTTTATATTCATCTAGTTTCTCTTCAAGGGAATCCAAAAATTTATCTATATCATCTTTACTATTTATTTCCGGTATATTCAACGTTTTTACAAATACTTTGTGCATCAATTTATTTTCTTCCTTAGGTTCATACAAACTATTTGATTTAAAGAGCGCATTTAAAACGTCTAAACCCTGTTTTGCCAAGTTTTTATCATTCACTTTAGTACAAAACTCACAAATTTTGTCTGTCACATCTTTTTTAATTTCAACTTTTTCGTATTTTTTATTTTCATCTGTTGGAATCTTCACAGCAAAATCTAAAACATCTAAAATAAATGTTTCATTTTCTTGCTTGCATAATACATCCTCGATAAATATTTTTCTAAGCCAACCAGCGTTTGCCTTTAAATAATTTTTTTTCTCCACATCACCGTGAGTTTGCCATAAATAATCAGAATCTAGAATAGGTTTCCAAATCTCATTAAAATATTTTTCTAAATCACCTTTTTTATCAAACACACCACTAATATTTTTTATCGCAGGCAAACGCTGCAACAAGTTTTTTACATAACTAATGTCGCCTGTTTCAATAGCTCGCATAAAACTTGATTTTAACAAATCAGAATTTAGCAGGATATTAAATCTGTCCTCTGGCTTTGTTAATATTTGTTTGACTTTTAGTTCTTGTCCTTCTTTTAGTTCTTTTTCAATTTGTTCATTGCATTTTCTAACAAAATCAGACCATATCTTGCGAAGTTCAGTGTCATTATTATTAACATAAGAATTACAGAAATCAAGACCATTATCTAAATCCAAAATATATATCACATCAAATATTGATAATTTTTCAGTACCGAACAATAACTTTTTTAAAATTTTCTGATAGAGTTTTGGATAGATTTCATTTGTTAAAAATGATTGTTTTATAGCACTTACATAAATATTAAATTGTTCCACGCTTTCAAATTCTTTTGGACACAAACCAACAATAACATTTTGGATAGAATTAATATCTTTATCGGATAGTGGTTCTTTAAATTTAAGATTACCCAGAAAATCCACAATCAACATAAAAATATCACTGTCAAAGACTTGTTCCACAGGATTTTTTTTATTCGAAGCAAAATCTTTCAACTTATTAAACATATCTTTCAAAATTCCACAATCAGCAATATTAACATGTTTGTTGTCTTTATCTTTATTGTTTAATGATATAATAGAAAATTTATTACCGTTTTTTTGTTTTATAAACCCTAAAAGTTTTTTTAGCTCATTTACAGAATTACAACGCGATATATAATCCAAAGTATATTCAGCCGGTAGTTGGTTTAACTTAGTTTTACATTCTTCATTAGCATTTATCTGTGATAAAACAGTATCGATAGAATCAAAATTTTTGATTAACTTATCTATTTCTGATGCATCCTTGCCTTCATGATTTTTAGGAACATTGTTATTAGTAATTTCGATTATCTTATCAAAAAGGGAAAAGCAAATGCTATTGTCAAATTTATCTGACATAATGCAATCTGTATCACACAAAAACTGAATAAATTTTTTGATAGAATCAATATTGGTTTGTGCAGAACTTTTTATTTGTTTATTTATTTTACTTATCAACGGCCTAAGGAATATAAATCTCCAGTAGTTCGTAAGTCCATTAAGTTCATTACGTTCTTTTTGATACCACAAACTAATGATATCATCTATCGAAATTTTATCGAAGTTAATATGAGAACAAAAATTATCCATAATTGTTGTGCAAATTAAACCTAGATGGCTCGAAAGAAAAAATGACAACCAAAGTTGCGCATAATATAAAGATCTAAAATGTCGATGTTCATCAAATATATTTCCATTTGTAAAAACCTTGTTTATTGCTTCGATTAGACGATTTCCTTGATCGTTTTTATCGGTTTTATAGCATAAGCTCGGATCCAAAAATCCCCGTTGTAAAATTTGCATGTTACTTTCTAGATTATCCGATTTAGTTTCATCAGCTAATTTGTTAAATAATTCAATTAAATTATTAGTACTAATTTTGCATGGATATATCCTCTTGTTTTCATATGCATCTGGATCATATAAATTCTTCAAAATATCCAATACTGGAATATTGCCTTTTCTATCTAGTATATGCATAAAAATTTTATCAAAAAAGATGTCATAGTTTGGAAACAAAACTGATTCGTTCCACAATCGCAATGGAACAAAATATCTCAAAGAAGAATTTTGAATCCAATCCTTAATTTCTTGTACATTATTAAATTTTTTCTCTCGAAATTCTTTAACCGAAGAGCATCTCGCCAACATAGAGATTATTTTTTCATATAAAATAACACTGTTATTATCGCTTAGAAAATCAGTCTTTAAACATCCATATGATTGTAAACGCAAAAATCCCCTTGCAATTAATTCATTAAGGTCTAAGTCCAACTTATCTTTATCCTTATCTTTAATCTTAGACAATGTTTCTTTTGACTGTTTGTTATCTTTATTGTCAACATAATTTAATATTGTTTTAAGTCTGTTTCGAATGTTTGTTGTCAATTCTTCAAGCTTTTCGGTTATGTCAAAATTTTCACCCATCTTGTTCTTGGTGCACGAATTTACTAGGCTAATAAAAGAAAAATCGGCCAAAATAAAACCATAAATATCTTCTTGGTTGTGAACATCGTCTGTCATTTTAGGATATTCCATTAAGGTGCCTTTATTATCGTCTTTGCCTGTTTTTATTTTTCCGGTACTATTATAACCCAGTAAACTTAATAATTGCGTCCTTAGAAACTTCCGAAAATCTGTCTGTTGCTTGCTTTTTTCACCAACATTAACAATATTATCCCATAAAAATCCATTTTTATAATTATCGCTATCGATATCTTTTGCCCGATCAAAAGATATTTTTTCCATTATCTGTGCTAATTTTTTATTATCCTTAATATTTTTGCACAAAATATCTTCGAGATAACTCTTATCCTTATCTTTAGCAATAAGATACAAATTTTCGATTATGGCATTTTCTTCACGAATTAAACCATGTTTTATTGACTTATTGCAAGCTAACATAATTGGTAGATATTTTACAACAAAACCAGGGATATAAACTTGCAAATCATCATTACAAAAATTTATTATGCCGTTATCTTTAATTTGTATGTCAGAACAAATTCTATTTTTATAAGCGAACTCAAGAAACTTTTCTTGTGTCAAAATCTTTTCATAATTGTCTAATCTATATCTTATTATTCCATCTGGTTTTACAAAATCGTCAAAAATCACATCCAAAATTTCACAAGATCTCTTTTTATTTTTACTAAAACACGACGATATATTTTTTATTATTGGATTAGCTATATTAAAATCGTTCGTAAAATCATCTTTAATGCTTAATAAGTTATCTAGAGAAAAAAGCTGATTCTTATATTCTTTGTATTTCGTATAAATTTTTTTCAATTTGTCTTGTAGCTCACAAAGCTCTTTTTCATCCAATATTTTATTCTTATTGTTTTTATCTATAAGTTGCTTATATTGCTGTGATGTGAGTTTAGAATAATCCAACAATAACTTTAAAAAAGAAGCAAGATAATATTCAAATTTTAGTGTTTCGATATTGTCAATCATATTCTTTAGAATATTGTTATCTTGTAGATCACATTTTTTCATCAAGAATTCTATGTCTTCTATTAACTGCAAAAAGAAATCAACAGAAACTCCAAACTGATTTATATTAGTTATCTTTTCATATTCAACTTTATATTTTGCTTTTAAATTCACTAACTTTGCATTTAATTCGTTACACTTACTACTTTTATCATTTGTAATTTTTGCACTCTTCAACATCGAAAGGAATTGACAAAAATAATCATTGAAATTATTAGCTTCAGAATCTTTTTTAAGTGAGCGAAAAAGGTTTTTATTTAGATCTTTAACTAGTTTTTTCTTTTCTTCCATTAATTTCGAAAATACATCTTGCAATTTATTTTTTTTCGGATCACCGGCATAATTTACATTCAAACCACGACAGAATTCCGTCAGCAAAGTTTTTAATCCATCATTCGCTGCCGAAGCAAATGCGAACTGTTTATCCCGGTTTTTATTCTTGACATATTGTTCGATTCTCGGTTCTGAAATATATTTTAATATATGAACCTCAGAAAAATCTATCCAATCGCTTTCTTTCTTGTCGCTTTCTTTCTTGTCGCTTTCTTTCTTGCTTTTTTGATAGTCATCATAAACAACAGACAACTGCCGTAATTTACTAATTGCATTATCGTTACTGTCTCCAAATAAAATTTTTTCAATCCAGTGATTACTATTATCGGTTGTATTATACCCAGATTTTACACTGGGAAAGATAAGATTGATACGCGATACAAAATCCTTGATCTCAGCCAAATATTTTTTAACTTCTTCACCCTTACCATCAAACTTATTTTGTACAAACTTTTTCCAAGTATCATCGCCAATAATCACGTCCACATCGCTATTTATAAGCTTTATATTTGACATCAAAAAACCGATAATTTCCTTTTTCGCATTATCACTTTTTACATAATCAAAATTTTGCATTAATCGAAAACACAAACAATTATATTTATTTAGGTCGGTATATTGATTACCATTATCTAACGGAAACAGTTTTTCATTTTTGACATTTGCCAAAGTTTTATAAATTTCACCTTTCTCATCATCGTTCAACCATTTATAATTAAGGCAATGTTTTACCATAAATTCTTGTTCGCTTAATTTTTTTTCTCGAAAATCCACATATAAGTTAACTATTTTTTCTATATGCTTACTATCATTGCCAATATGTTTTAACAAATTATATTTTTCCGCAAATGTTTTAAAATCTTTTTCTTGCCAATCTTTTTTTATAACCTGCAAAAACATTTTTTCAAATCCATCATAATTCTTGTCTTTTAATATTGTCTCTAACTTGTTTTTGTCAAAATTTTTATCATCTTGATCAATAAAATCTTCGACAGTTGTACTTTTATCAATCAAAGATTTAAATATATTACAAACAAGAGACTGATTTGTCAATTTTTCTTTCGATACATTATATTTTTCTAAATCTGTTCTGACTTTTTCCAACACCAAATCATTTTGTACATAATAACCATTGCGAATTTTATTCATATTTGTTTCGATGTGATTTATATAATTAGCATCTATCTCATTAAATATTTTATTATTGTTATCTTTATTTTTTTCGTAAGCCATAGCTACACCGGCAAATTTATCCAAAACAGAAACAAAAGTTGTGTATTCTTGATCGCTGATGTATCTAGAATATTTCGATATAGAATTAAATTTTTTAGTCAGCGCAGAAAAATTGCTTTCCTTGATATATCTCGGATATTTGATACAAAGTATTTCTATATTTTTCTTTTCTAAATAATAAAACGGTATTTGTTCAACATGCTCTTTTTCCAAATCATCGCTATATTTTGCGACCAGATTATTTAAAAAAGATTTATACATACTTATCAATGAATTTTTGTATTTATCACGGGTGATATCGATATACTCAATACAATCAATAAATTTATTGATATCATCAATACACGAAAAATAATTTTTTATTATTTTTTTTCTACTTTCTAAATTACTCCAATCCAACGCCTCTTTGATAATTTGTTTTATTTCTTCCAAAACATTTTTTTTGTTTTGAAAACCTGCATGAACTTCATCGGACAAAACAAACTCTAAAATCGTAAAAGCATATAGGCGAAAATTTTTATGATTATCGAAAATATATTTTATGACGTCGCTAAATTGTTTTTTATCAAGTTTCCTTGTTTGTTTAAGCCACAACAGCAAATTAAGTGGCACTCTTTTTATATCCGTATTATTATTAGTCTTGCCATAAAATCTATCAGCAAAATCGTAAACACTTGTTTTAACAGGATTATTTATAATCTCTGAGTTTAGTTGTTTGAATACGGATTCCCCCTGTTCAAATTTGTTTGATTTTATCGACCCAGTTAAAAATGAACCAATCGATAAAATTTGATCGTTTGATAATTTTGAACATACTTTGACTTTGATATGTGTATTACGATCAATCTTTTTTTCTAAAAACCGTATAAAATCGCTCTCCTCTCCATAGTCTAGGAATATTTGACCATAAAGCAATAACAAATCAACAGGCAATTTGTTCAAAATGTCAAATCTATTGAATTCATCAAACTTACTATACAAAATAGTACAAAAATGCCCAAGATCTTCAATACTAATAGATTTATCAGTAAAAACATCGCTATCTATTTGTTCCAGATGTTCTTTTGTAAAACTATCAAACTTATTCTTAGCCATCCAATTAAATAATTTTACTTGTGCTCCCAATGATAGCAATTTAAAATCAATATTTTTGACAATATCTTTCGATAGAATCTGATCTTTAAATAAAATAATTGCTTCAATGATCTCAGAATCTAGCTTACCAAAATCTAAGTTGCTTAATTTTTCTGATTCTAAACGATTAACACATAATTTCAATACTCCATTAATTTTTTTTCTATCTTCATTGCTTCCACGTAAAAATTTATTTAAAACATTAACATCCAATTTTGAAATCAAATTCAACTCCAAAATCTTTTTAGGCTCAAGTTCCATAATTTTTTCATTATTTTCAGGTCGCAAAAAAAACTTTGCTAAATTTTCGTCTTCCAAATATTCTTGATCTATAAATTTACTGTCTGTAATAAAATCAAAATACTCGTTAACAAAAATTTTATATGCTTTGCAGCAACGAGGTCCACGTTTTCTAGTTTTAACGCCTTCAAAAAATTCATTCATTAATTTTTCATTTTCAATAATTTTTTTTATGCACTCAGAATCAAAACCTGGAATACATCCAAAATACCGTCCGTCAAGCAAATATCCTACCAGAGTTGCTAAGTCAATTCTGCTTTCGACAACATCTTTTTCAAACTTAATAATTTGCTTAGTTAAATTTATAAGCTTTTTGGCATTTATATCAGTATCATAATTTATCGGATTTAAATAATCTCCTTTGGCATTTTGCTGACAACCAAATTTATATTCCTTTTGAGATTTCGTTTTTGATAAATCAAATTCTGTTTTAGTATGCCTAAGTTTTCCCGACAAATTAATCATAAACGTTAAATTTTGTCTAAACGCTTTACTTTCATCAGAATTTTTGCCTACATAAAATTTATTGTCGTTGCCCATAAATTTTTCCGACTTACTAAATCGTTGCAATATCTTATAAAACGGCACGTATAAATTTTTATTTTTTAATATAATTCCGTTGCCAAAAGTTGAATTTACTGAATTTTGCTTTTGAAGCACTAATACTTGATTTGCATGATCTGCGCCGCAAAGAAAATTACATATTCCAATAACTAGTTCAAAATATTTTGTTTTATTTTCTTCTGTATCTAGATCAATCTTTTCCAAACTAGTCCCAATACAAATTTTTTTGAATAAAAATTTAACAAAATAAAAATCTCTGTTTTCAGTTATTTTATCTTGTTTGTTATTTTCACCTTCATTTTTTTTCAATTCTTCCAACATATTCTTAAACTCATTAAATAAATCTTTCTGTTCTGCAAATACACCGTTTACAACCTGCATATAATTATTAACAATTTTGTTCATCTCGCTTAATGGCAAATATGCATTGCTCGCAAAAATAATATTCATAAGCGATTGAATGATATAAACTCCATAATATTCTTTATCATTTGTAAACGAATATCCGGCATTTTTTAAAAGTGATTTTAACGAACCAATAAATTCACCTAAATTCGTTCCTGTTGGTAGCCAAGAAACCAATTTCGAGCCATTTTTAAAATCAATTTTACCCAAACCGTACAAATCCGCAACATTCATTTTTTGTCTGTCTTTTATTAAGCCATAACTGTCGTTATCTTTGTGTCCACTAAACGGAAAAGCAAAACCTTTAAATTCATATGGTAAACAATTGCTTAAATCGAGCAATATATTATCGTTGTTTCCATACGAGGGAAAAATTATTTTTGTTGATGCATTCGCGTCTTGATTATGTTCCATAAATTCTTTTAATGAGTTGCAAAATGCTATCAATCTTTTTTTTGCTTCCTCTTCATCATGATCTTGTGTATGAAAGGCATCAAATTCCTCTTTGATTTTCTCAAGGTCAGTTATAAGTTCAGTATAAAAATCTTTATTATAATCACCGCCAACAACTGCATCATAAGTGTTACACGTGTTATTTGTAGCAACAATGAATTCGCCATATTTCGATACCTGCAAATATGGATTTACAAACAAAAATCCCAGATTATCTCTTGAGATAATCGCATTTGTACCAAATTTTTTTTTATCAATTTTATTTTCCATATCAATCACCTCATATTTTTTTTGTAAATGCAAAACATAACTACATTTATTTTCGATATGTTTGAATTTCTTGATGATTCTAATCATCGCTCCACGCTATTTATGATAAAACAAAAAATATTTCTTGTCAATACTTTGTATTAAAAAAAATATAGATCGTCAAATAAATTAAACAAAATATTTTTTGTAAACACAAAATACAACTATAGTAAACGACATTGACTTATGCCGATTGCTCACTAAAAAAATGAAATGATCATAACAACGTCAGTTATTCATAGGGTTAAGCATATATTTCATAATACAAGTCTAATGCTTTCTCAAACTCTTTTATGTCTGCAAAGAATCGATTATACTTGGCTTCACGTCTTGTGACACGCCACACTTGTTCTATCGGATTTAGATCCGGAGAATATGGCGGAAGGTACACGAACGCGACCTGATCATTTATAAAACGCTTTGCTTTTTTATGCTAGGGAGTATTATCCATAATCATGTAGTACTTGCAT
>CAMKTI010000020.1 GCA_946415665.1 uncultured Clostridia bacterium | reverse complement strand
ACCTAAAAAAAAATCGTAAGTTACCTTGGAGTTATGATAAACACCTTTATAAACAATGCAATAATATTGAGCGATATTTCCTGAGATTGAAATGTTTTAGAAAAGTTTTTACTCGTTATAATAGACTTAATTCTATTTTTATCTCTACCATCTTTCTTGCTTTTATTTTCGATTTGCTTTTTATTTAAATGTTGCCTAATTTACAAATAAATACTTGACAAATATAAATTATTGAATTAAAATATTCATGAAGTATAAATTAAAATATGGTGGTAAAAGAATGAGTAATGATGAAGATAAATTAGTGTCAATTTGGAGGCATAAAAAAACAGGTGAATATATAATTGCTTTGATGGCTGGCGCTATGGAAAGATTGACATATAAAAAATTTATTGACAAAAATGATTCCGAATGGATATTTTTTAATCCATTAGAAACTACATGTAAATCAGGCGAAATTGAGTTAGCCTCTATGGGTTCAGACTTTGAAAATGATATAAAAAAGTTAGGGATAGATAAGGATGAAATAAAAGATTTCAGAACTCAATTTATCCAGAGTGATAAAAACTTTGATGAATATGGTACGGACAGAGATGTTAAAACTGCTTTTACAAAGCTTTGGAAAGTTAATAACATAAGAAACAAAAATAAAATTTCACAGACTCTGGTAAATAAAAATATTGATTTCTCATATGTAGGAATGAATCCTTCTGATTCATGTGGGACAATCGCAAATGATTTTTGGCGTAGATTTTTTGATCGTGCTTGCGAATCAAACGACAGCAAATACATGTTATTTTATAAGCATATGAACCTAGAACCATTTTTAAGAAACAATGATTGGACATCTTTAAACACATCTCTAAGTATGGGAACCATGGAAAACTTAAGAAAACGAATATCTGATAAAGGTCATTTTATTGGCTGTGACGATTTTATATATGATTTTAAAGAGATTTATTCCAAACAAACGGTTGATTTATATAAAAAATATATTAATTTTATTTTGGATCACGTTTTAAAAGATGATACAGATATTTACAATAATGTAGAGAATGGTAAAAATAATGAACATGAACAAATGCTTGCTTCTGAAATTATAAATCATATAAGTAGCTTGGATTCTGACTATAAGAATTTTATCGAAACAAATCAGGTTAAATATAATTCTAATAACGGAAGATTTGAAATGAATGTTGGTAAATATCGTCGAGATGCAACTGCTTGGATATATTCTAAATTTTTTCCTAAACCAGAAAACAAATGCAAAAGATACCAATTTGTAACGAATAAAACAAAAGAAGAATTTGAGCAATATAACAGCCAAAGAAACGTTAGTAGATACGAGGACCTTATTGGTTCAAATGAATTTAACGAAATAAAAAAGATAATTGGTGAAAGTTGGTTTAACCAACGTGGTAAATTACCAGCGTGCCATGAACAAACAAATTTTGATTTTATTAGCAATATAGTTAAATATTTTAGCAAAGATTTTGATAATATAGGTTTGATTGATCCAAACACAGCCAAAGATCTCGAAAACACAATGAATTCTAATAATAGATCAATACAAATAAGTGATTTTTTTTCTGAGCCAAAAGAAATTGTAAAAATGCTACAAGGCGAACCTAGTAGTATAGATGGCAACGTTGCAAAACCTGCTGATGATTTATTTGGGGAGTACATACGATATAGTAAAAATGATATTTTAACGTTTAAAGGGAAACAACTGGTAGGAGATTTAAAACGGGGATTTGTTGATAAGAAGAATTTTTGTAAAAACAATGAAGAGTTTGAAAAATATTTTTCGATTGCGGTCGCTAGAGCGCTGTTTGAAACTTTTCAAGAAGAAAATGCAAATTATAACGATTTTATTAAGCGATTACGTGTATATATAAGTTTTATGTTTAAAAAGGAAACTTATCAATTGGCTACCAAACACAAAAACTTTGATCTATACAAATTAAGTGAGTTAAAAAAATCGTTTTATCCTGCTCAAAGAAAGATAGAAGAGATAGCAAAAGAAAGACAACAAATAACTTCCACAACAAACAGTTTGTCAGAGAATGATAGAAAAAAAGCTGGCTCTCGGATAAAAGAATTACAAAATACAGAAAATTTAGTGAGAGAACAAATGAATTCAATGTTTTTAACTGCACAAGATTTCGATTTTTTACAAAAATCTGAAGCACCGATAATAAACGAAGATGGTTTTAATCGATCAAATAATAAATTGCTTGAAGTTATAAAAAATAAGATAGACGAAACGGATATCATAAAACTTGCCAAGTCAAAGTTTGGATTATCAGAAAATAATGACAAACTACAACAAGGAGAAGAACAGCTTAAAATAGATTTGTATGAAGATATTGCCAAAAATATTAAATATGTCACTGATTACGATGACTTAATAAATATTATAGAAAAAGCAATAATAGACCGTCTGGGTGATAACTTAAGTAAAGCAATTTTTGACATGATAAGTGGTTTTAAAAAGTATGCCAAAACTTATGAGACAGAATACAGGGAAAACACGCAAGTAATGAGAGTTTATCAATTCATACAACACGTTTTTAATGCAGTTGGATATTTAGCATTTGAAAAGTGTAACGAAAAAGATTTGCAAATGATAATTTTTAACAGGGAAGAATTTATTTTCCAATTGAGTAAAAATCGATACGAAGAGTTTTTGATTCCAGGAAAAAATGCATTCGACAGTTTGGTAATCAATTTGATTAAGGGGACATCTTTGCAAGAAAAAGGTTTGGCAGAAAATATAGCCTGGATAAAAGATATGGTACGTGGACTTGATGAAAAAACAGTTGGTGCGGAAGAAATGTCTCAATTTAGCTTGGCGGCATTTAACAAAAAAAATAGAATGCTCGGGAATGGATTTTTTAGCAACAAGAGGAAAAACAACGCAATACAAACTTTTTTCATTCCATTACAAACGATTGAAAATCACGTTTTGGAAGATAAATATAAAATATGGACAAAAGAAATAAAACCCAAACTCGGTTCTAAAATTAAGATGGCTGATCTGAATAAAAAATGTGGTTTAACTTTAAGTGATAATTGGGAACAAGTTAGTGCAGATCAAATGATAAAAGATAGTAAAACAGGTTGGATTCCTGATAAATCTTACAGACGATATGATGAAGAAGAAGACGTTGGTGAAGATATATTTAAATTCGACGACGATGATCAGACTGAAATAAAGATATCAAACATCTTGAGCGTTATTGAAAACGAATCTTATACGACAAAAGATATTGGGAATGTCGATGACAAGACTGAAACAAAAATGCCTATGCTACGCAATTTCAACAATATAAGATTGCATATATGTGAAAAAATAATTTACTTTGTGGTAGCTTTTATAATCTTAATGGCATTGATTATTTCGTTGATAAAATTAAATATTATGCTTATAATCATAACGTCAATTTTGTTATTTGTTGAGATAATTTTTGTTTGCGTGCGTCTTGTGTACGCGAGAATGTTGGGTAAAAACAATCTTAATGATTTAAATCCAAATCAAAAATTTTGTGAAACAAATGATTTTGACAAATATTTACGTTATACGAATGAGCAAAGTAGATCTGAGCAAACCGATGATATAATCTTACAAAGTACTGCAAAGGAAATAGACTAAGCATAAGTTTGAATTTTTTAATTTTGATTTTATATGCAAAAAAACAGCTAATGAAAGCTGTTTTTTGTTTTGATGGTAATGTTGACTTTACTATATGTTAACATAATTGCTTTTATATTTTTTTGTGTACAATTAATTCCTCTAGCTTTTTACATTGTTTTCTTGCCAGTTTCATACCTTTTTCATATCTTTCTTTTTTTTCTTGCTCTGTTTTATTTTATGTAAACGCCATACAGCTATTGATATAAAAAATTAAAACCGGTTATAAGAATAAAATTTTATTTACCAAAAAGTAATATAATAAAAGTAGTATTTTGATCTGTCATTCTAAATAAATATGTTAATAGCCTTCTCTCTGCTTTTTATGTTTATTTTATTTAATTTTAATTTAACACTGCTATATTTTAACTGCATATTACTTTTTTTGCTTGCATACAAATTGAAAATTGATTTAAAAAACTTGATTTAAAAATTTGCGACTGTTCTAATGTTAACTTGTATTTGTTTTTTTATATGGAGGTGAAATTTTTTTGCAGAAACATAAAACAATTATTCGGCTCAACAGTATTAAAAAAATTTATCGGATGGGACAAGAAAAAATAATTGCTTTAAAAGATATAAATTTGAAATTCGAGGCAAATAAAATTTATTGCATAATCGGAACTTCAGGTTCTGGAAAATCGACCCTGTTAAATTTATTGGCAGGCTTGGAAAAACCAACAAGTGGCCAAATTTTATTTAACGAAAAAATTCGTTTGGATAAGTTTAATGAAAATAAATTGGCTGAGTTTAGAAAAAGATATATTGGTTTCGTTTTTCAATCTTATAATTTATTTCCAACCATGAGTGCATTAGAAAATGTTTGTATGCCACTAATTTTTTCAGGAGTGAAAAAAAAAATTCGAATGGCAAAAGCAAAAGAAATGCTAAAACTTGTCGGATTGGAAAACAGATTAAATCATAAACCTAATCAAATGAGTGGGGGGCAACAACAACGTGTAAGTATTGCTCGTGCTTTTGTTAATAATCCAAAAGTAATTTTCGCAGATGAACCAACGGGAAATTTGGATACTAAAACAACATTTGAAATGATGGATTTAATTACGGGCATTGCAAAAAAAAATAACCAAACGTTAATAATTGTTACACACGATTTAGAAATTTCAGATTATGCAAACGTAATTATTCATATAAGAGATGGAAATGTTGATAAAATAGAAAATAAAAAATAAAAATATATAAAGGAGATTTTTTTTCATATGAAAAATAAGCTTAAAAAAATTTTATGTTTTACCTGCTTACTATTATTTTTTTTGTCTAGTATAAAAATAATTATTAAAGCAGAAGATGAATATCAAGAAACAAAAATAAATAATGCTGTACCGAAAATAAAGATTGCTAATTTATCAAATGTAACTTTAGTTGCTGGCGAAAAAAAAACTATTACATTGAAAGTTGTAAACACTGGTGGAACTTCAGCTTATAATATTTTGATTCAAGCTATACCGGATTCGAGCGCGCCAATAAGTACAGAAATTCTTGATAATAAAAGTGAAATTGCTGTAATTTCTGCGGTTGGGAAACGAGAGATAAAATTAAATTTAATTGCAGATGATGATGCAAAAGCAGGAAATTATAATATTAATCTTAAATATTTTTTCACAAATGAGCTGGAAACAAACTTTGAAAGCAGTGATAGTTTTAGTGTTACAGTGAAAAATAAAACTTCTGGACCGGCGATAAACTTAACTGAAATCAAAAATAACAAAACAAATATTATGCCCGGAACAGAATTTAGTTTGTCAATGGATATGGAAAATAATAGTTCGCAGAATGCAAAGGATGTAAAAATAAGTCTTGACGGATTAAAAAATGATGAAATTAATTTGGCAAATTCAACAGCTGAAACTTATTTTTCTGAAATGCGTGCTAGCAGTACAAAAAAATTATCTTTTGATTTTGTTGCGTCGTCAAAAATAAAAACTGGTTCGTATCCAATAACTTTTAAAATTAGTTATAAAGATAATAAAGATGGCGAAGAAAAAACGTATGAAAAAAGTTTTATTTATCACGTAAAAGTAGGTGGCAATGAAAAACAAAAAGCTTTGTTAGAATTAACAGATATAATTTCGCCGGTAAAAAATATTAATGTTGGAGAACAAGCAAATATATCTTTGAAATTAAAAAATATTGGAGGAACAGATATAAAAAATATAAAAGTTACGGCGGTTACAGATACAGAAGGCGCTGTTGTTCCAAAAAGTTCAAGTGTGATTATCACGCCGATATTAAAAAAATCTGAATCAAAAGATTTATTATTTGCTTTTGCGCCGACAAGCAAATCTAAAACACAAAATTACGCAATAAAATTTCAAGTTGAGTATGAAAATGGAAATTTTAATGAAGATAAAGCGGAAATCGAAACTTTTGAACAGTATGCAAGTTTAAATATAAATAATCCGGAAGAAGAAACTTCTGATAAACCACAAAGCAAACCAAAAATGATAGTGAGTAGTTATAGTACAAATCCTTTGATTGTAACAGCAGGGTCAGAGTTTGATTTGGATTTGGTTTTAAAAAATACACATAAAACCAAACGAGCAGAAAATACTAAAGTAAGTTTGACAATTGACGAAGCGGCAACAAGTACGAATGAACAAAAAGGAAATGTTTTTACACCTGTAAATGGAAGCACGACTTTTTTTATAGGAGATGTTGCTCCGGGAGCATCAGTAAGTAAGAGATTGAGATTATATACGGTTCCGACGGCATTGCCAAAAAATTATAGTGTTACGGTTGATTTTGAATACGAAGATCAAAAGCATAATGAAATAAAATCGTCTGAGAAAATCGGAATAAATGTTAAACAAATGGCAAATTTAAGTACGAGTGAAATTAATATTCCTCAAGAAGTTTATGTAAATCAGCCGACGTCAATCACGTTTGATTTTTATAATACGGGAAAAGTAAATTTAAATAATTTGTTGATAAAAATCGAAGGAGACGGATTTGATGCCAAACAAAGTTCTACGTATTACGGAAAAGTTAATACGAGTACAAGCGATACGTACGAAGGAAATTTTACTCCGTTAGAAACTGGAGAAAAGACAGGAAAAATAATTATAAGTTATGAAGATGATGCAGGCGAAGTTAAAACACAAGAAAAAGATTTTGTAATTATAGTTAAAGAACCCGAGCCAGAGCCAGAAAATAATGATATGTTAAATAATTTGCCAGAAGAAAAAAAAGGAGTTAACTGGATAAAAATTTCTATTTGGAGCGCAGTAATAATAATTTTGATTTTGATTGTTGTTTTTGTGATTAAAAAAATATATAAGAAAAAAAAGGAAAAAGATCTTGATGAATAATATTGATATTATTTTGATGGCATTAAAAAATTTATTTAAAAGAAAATTAAGAACGTTTTTGACGATCTTGGGCGTTGTAATCGGAACAGCGTCGATTATTGTTATGATTTCTTTAGGATTAGCATTAAACAAAAATTTTGATAATCAGTTGGATCAAATTTCGGATATAACGTTAATAAAAATTTATGGCATAGATGATGTTTTTAATAAAAATTTGCCTGAGAGTAAAAAATCAAAAATGGATGATAAAGCAATATTTAATTTTAAGCAGTTAAAAAATGTTGAATCTGTGACGCCGATTATAAATTTATATGGCATAAAAGCTGTCAGTGGAAAATATGTTGCGAATTTAAGTTTTGTTGGATTGGAACCAAGTTTTTTAAAAAATTTAGGTTATGAATTAGAATCGGGAAGACTTTTGCAAGAAGATGATAAGTTTGATATTTTATGCGGCGCATCAATTCCGTTTTATTTTGAAAAAAATACTAAGCGTAGAAATTATTATTTTTATGGTGATCAAGAAGAACAAAAAGCACTTGTCGATGTTATGAAAGACAAAATCAAAATTTCAGTTGATTCGAATTACGGAGAAAATAAAAGTTTGGTTGAACAAGATCCCGACCAAAAACCAGCAAAAGTACATTCAGTAAAATTTGTTGGATTGCTAAAAAAAAGTGCGAGTTATGCAGAATATGATTATAATTGCTACATGCCAATCGAACAGGTGAAACAATTAAAACTTGAGAAAGAAAAATTTAATAAAAGTTCGGGCGCAAATAGTAATCGTTATGGCAATAAAAACTCTGATGGTTATGACAATATTTATATAAAATGCAAAGATTTAGATTGTGTAAAAGATGTCGCTGATCAAGTAAAAAAAATGGGATATAATTTGTATTATAATGGCGAATATTTAGAAAGTATGAAAGCGACGGCAAAAAATATGCAATCACTTTTGGGAGCGATCGGTGCAGTTTCTTTATTTGTTGCTGCAATTGGAATTGCAAACACGATGATTATGTCTGTTTATGAACGAACAAAAGAAATAGGAATTATGAAAGTTATTGGCGCATCGATTAAAGATATAAAAAAAATCTTTTTAATAGAATCTTGGATAATAGGTTTTTTGGGTGGAATTGTTGGAGTTGGCTTAAGTTTAATTATTTCTCACGTTTTAAATACGACAAGTATTTCGTTTTTTGCAATGGATTCGTTTAGTTATATGCCTGATGGAGCAGAAAAAAAAATTGTTTCGTTGATACCGGTTTGGTTATGTGTAGCAGCAGTTATTTTTGCGGGTCTTGTCGGTTTATGTTCAGGATATTTTCCAGCGAAACGAGCAACTAAATTAAGTGCATTAACAGCAATTAAATCAGAATAAATTTTTTAAAATAAAAACAGCTTATAATCAGAGCTGTTTTTTTTTTGAGCAAAAAAAATTTTAATCGATTACTCTTTAAAAAAGTTAATATATATTTTTAAAAATGCTTAAAGATGTATTTGGGATTTAAAAAGTATATGCCAGAATTAAGTTTGAAACCGGCATTAAAATATATTTTTTAGTAATTTGGCTAAAAATAATCGCAAATAAGTTTGTAGATACCAGATTATTTTGATGATATTATAATATAAAATAGTTTTTATGCAACGATATAAATTTATAAATCGCTTTTATTGCATAAATAAAAATAGGAGATTGTTGGATGGAAGATAAAATTAAATCTTTTGGAAAATTAGTGGCCGAAAGTAATAAAATAGTATTCTTTGGTGGTGCAGGCGTGTCTACTGAAAGTGGAATACCGGATTTTAGAAGTCAAGATGGATTATATAATCAAAAATATAAATATCCGCCAGAATTAATATTAAGCTATGAATTTTTTTGGAATAACACGGAAGAATTTTATAAATTTTATATAGACAAGATGAATTGTTTGAAATATGCGCCTAATACAACGCATCGAAAACTTGTCGGGTTAGAGAAACAAAAAAAACTTGTGGCAGTTGTAACACAAAATATAGATGGTCTGCATCAAAAAGCAGGATCGAAAAATGTATATGAGTTGCACGGAAGTGTATTAAGAAATTATTGTGTTAAGTGTAAGAAATTTTATAGCGCTGAATATGTATTTAATAGCAACGATATTCCGAAATGTACTTGTGGAGCATTAATAAAGCCGGATGTAGTTTTATACGGGGAAACGCTAAATTACCAAATATTAAATGATTCAATAAAGGCAATTTCTGAGGCAGATTTATTAATTGTTGCAGGAACATCACTCACAGTAAGTCCTGCCAGCGGATTAATAAATTATTTTAAAGGCAAAAATTTAGTCTTAATAAATAAAGATTCTACGTTTTATGATCAAAAGGCGGATTTAGTGATAAATGATAGTTTGGGCAAAGTGTTTGATAAAATATAATAGCAATAAAATTGTTAGATGATATTATTTAGAGAATGTCTACACGAAGAAGATAAAAAAGAGAGATAAACTATAAAATAAAGTATAATGGAGAAAAATAAAAAACAGGAGCAAAATAAGCATGAAAAAAAAACGTATCATGGATTTGGTATAAGTGATGTAAAGTGTGCACTGATATAACCGCATCTGACGGTTTAGTCTAGATAACATGGCGGTGTAAGCAAAGACAATCGGAAGTTTATCAATGCGGTTATTTGAATACTTAGGCAACGTTCACATAAGGTAAAAAAGGAATAAAGTTGATTGAATCCATATATTCCAAAAATAATAGTTATCTCTTGGTGGATAGAGCCTATGAAAACGAAAAAACTTTAGCTTTAGCGAAGAATCACGGGTTTAAAACAGTTGTTCCACCTAAAAAAAATCGTAAGTTACCTTGGAGTTATGATAAACATCTTTATAAACATTGCAATAATATCGAACAATATTTCCTGAGATTGAAACGCTTTAGAAAAGTTTTTACTCGCTATAATAAACTTAACTTTATTTTTATTTCTACCATTTCCCTTTCTTTTATGATTGATGCGATTTTTATGTGAACGCTACCTAATGGATAAACCTATATTTTCTATTTCGGATATTTCAGGATCTTCTTGTTCTGGTATCCATTCTTCAATATCGACAATATCATCATCATAATTTATATCATTATCGACAATATCATCATCATAATTTATATCATTTAAATTTTTTATCTGGAAATTTATTTTATGTATTTTATATCCAACAGAAAAAATAATTATCGCTAAAATTGATAGAGATATATAGATAAAAATTGTCTGTAAAAAAATTAAATTTACGGCTACACCAATAAAAGCAAATGTAAAAAAATAAATACCTGTTTTTAAAATTGGTTTTATATTTGTTTCTATTTTGAGACTATATTTGGAAGCACAAATCTGCGGTTTTAACTCTTTGTCAAATTTTTTAAGTAAATTCTCACCGTCGCTAGGTAACAAATAAGCATTGTTTATTTCATGGATCACTGAATTGGTAAAGATCTTAACGTTTTGAAGCTGATTGTTTTCTACACTTGATATTTCGTCTTCATCATCTGGTTTATATTCTTGCGCTTTTTGTTTTTTATGATACAAGGCGATCGCAATAGGAACAAAAATTAAAATAGCTAATGTTACATAAATAGGAATTGCTGTCGGTGTAGAAATTAAACTTAATCCTAAAATGATCAAACTTATCGCATAAATAATGGCAATAGTGATCGAAAAATATTTTGTTTTCTTAAATTCATTTTCAAAACGCAAATCATAAATCTTACTAACATCATCAAAATCAGTTTTTACTTCTTTTTCGTTTGACGTATTTCCTTCAATATTTTCTTGTCTCAAACTGTGTCTTATCCTTTGCATATTCAACAACCTCCACATAAAAATTTTTATTTGAACAAGATATTTTATATTTTAACAGCCAAAATTTTTATTGTCAAGCTTTTTTATGAATTTTATTTTTTTTTGTTAATGGATAATTGATTTTTTGCACATAAAAACTTTTTCGTCACAAAAAATAAATTTTTATCTCGTTTTATTTTTTATAGCTGATTTTATCTATATAAATAAATTGATTTTGTAAATTAAGTTTGATAAATTATTTGCTGTTTAATCATGAGGAGGTGAAAATTTTTGATGAAAAAGAAAATTTATACGCTTGTAGTTTTGTTTTTTATAATATTTTTAAGCGCATGCAGCCAAACAAAAAATGAAAATTCGGAATCTCCAAACGAAAGTATATCTTCTGAGAGTTCGACAACTGAAAATATAGAAGATAAAAATTTGGATAATCTCGAAGATAAAATTGACGAAGCACATAAAGCCGCATCATATTTTTATTTTGATAATACAGGCGATGATTATTACGACAAAAATATTTTTATTAAAGGAAATCGTGCGAATGAAATTTGGTATAAAGTAACGGACGAAAGATTTTCGACTGTTGAGGCAGCAAGAAAATATTTGGGCGAGTATTTTTCAGATGAATTGGTTGACACAATTTTAGGTCAAGCTTTTAGGGACGAATGTATAAAAAGTAAATCCGGTGAATTATATATAGTTCCGTGTGTACAAGATACTTTTGAAAGTCGAGTTGAATCAGAAATAAAAGAACAGACCGAAGATAAAGTTATTTATAGCATTGACGTGCAATATTTTGACAAAATAGATGCCGACAGTTATAAAAAAGCCGTTTTCGAAACAGAAAAATATAGTTTTGTCTGCGAAAAAATAAATGGCAAATGGCTATTCACAAAGTTTAGTTACGTTTGGTAAATTTAAATCTTAATGGCAGTTTAATAAAAAAAGTTGTACCAAGTCCTTCCTGGCTTGTCAAACTAATTTCACCTTTATGCATTAAAATAGTTGAACGAGTAATAGCAAGACCCAAGCCCGTGCCGCCGGTTTCTCGGTCACGGGTTTTATCTATGCGATAAAATCGATCAAAAATTTTATTTTGCTCCGCCTCATTTATTCCTATTCCATTGTCTTGCACAGCAAGATAACAAAAATTTTCGTCTGCATTAATATTAATTTTTACTTTACCATTTGGTGGCGTATATTTAATTCCATTGTCAATTAAATTAGAAACCGCAAGCGACAATTTTACTTCGTCCGCTTGTAAAAAAATATTATTTGTCTCGTGTGTCAACTCTAACAAAATATTTTTTTTGGCTGCTAACGGTAAAAGCCTTTTAATTATATTTTCTAGCATATTATTAAAATTTACACTCGAAATATTTAACGGCGATCGATTTTTATCTAATTTTACAAGCGTAAGCAAATCATTTACAATATTCGTCATGCGATCAATTTCTGAATTTATATCGCCCAAAAACTCATGATAAATATTAACCGGCAATTCCGTTTCATTTAACATCGATTCAGTCAAAACTTTTATTGCACTCAAAGGTGTTTTTAATTCATGAGAAACATTTGAAACAAATTCTTCGCGTGCAATCTCAGTTTGATTTAATTTATCAGTCATTTTATTAAAAGAAAAAGCTAATTTCGCAAATTCATCTTTATTATCAATTTTAATTCTTTCGTTTAAATGCCCAAGCGAAATTTTATTTATGACATCTAAAATTTTTTTTAACGGACTAATAATCAAATGCGAAATAAATAACGCAGAAATAAAAATTATCGCGAAAATAATTCCCATTAAAAAAAATAATTTTTGCTGTATCTGATTTATAATCAAAAAAATTTCTTTTGCCGACGAAATAATTAAGACCGTACCGATTGGCTCAGAATTTTTATTAAGAATTGGCACGCACGTATAAATTTGTTTTGAATCAGCTCTTAAAATCGACTGATCTTTTTTTTTTATTGCGTCAATTACTTCCGGAATAATATAAATTTTTCCCGTCGCCGTCTTATTCGAATCATTTATTACATAATAAAATTTATTTAAAACTAAAATTCTATATGCTCCATCAAGACTTTTTTTTTCAAGCTCTTCATCGAAAAGATTTATATTCTTGCCAAAAAAATAATCGCCTTTTGATATATTACGGGCGATAATATTTGCGTCTGTTAATAAATATTTACTCCGGTCGTTTTTAAAATAATTTTTTATCGAGTTAGTAATAAAAAACGAAAAAATTACCAACGGAATAAAACTTATCAGCATATAGCTTAAAATTAATTTAAATCTCAAACTATAAAACCATTTAATTTTATTTTTTAAAATAATAACCTGCCCCCCAACGTGTAAAAATATAAATCGGTTCACTTGGATTTGGTTCGATTTTTTCACGTAATCTTCTTATATGCACATCAACTGTTCGCGCATCTCCGGGATATTTTTCTCCCCACACAATTTTTAATAAACTTTCGCGGCTATAAATTTTATTTGGGTTTCTAACCAAAATCTCAAGCAAAATAAATTCTTTTGCCGGCAATATTTTTTCTATTTTATTTACAAAAACTCGTTTCGAATCCAAATCAATTTCCAAATCGCGTAATTTTAAAATATTTGACTTAAAATTATCAGCCTCAAAATTATTTTTTTTGCTCCGGCGTAAAATTGCTTTGATCCGTGCTTTTAATTCCAAAATATTAAACGGCTTCGTCAAATAATCATCCGCTCCGTAATCTAAACCAATTATTTTATCCATTGGCTCACCTTTTGCAGTCAAAATAATGATTGGCACCAAAGAAAATTCACGACATTGCTGGCAAATTTCAAGCCCATCAATTTTTGGCAACATTAAATCCAAAATCAATAAGTCATAATTATTTTTTTTTATTTTCTCAATTGCTTCTTCGCCATCAAAAGCCGTATCAACGATCATATTATCTTGTTCCAAACTAAATTTTATTCCTTTGACAATTAATTTTTCGTCATCAACAATTAAAATTTTATAAGACAAATTAATCTTGCTCCCATAAAAAATATTTAAAAACTCGCTGCTATTCTATCAAAAAATATATTCAAATGTAATTTTTATCACAGATTTATCGAGTACACATTTAAATTTTTTTGCTGTTCTAAAAATATTTTTTGGCTATGCCACAAAATATTATTTTTTTTACTCAAAAAAAAAATACCTCCGAAATTTCTCTCAGAGGCAAAATTTTTATATTAAATCGTTTATAATCAAATAAAATACATTTAAATAAAACGAGTTTAATTTTATCTCATATTTTTTGCTCGAATAAATTTACATTTCCGCAACTCACTAATATCTTTAGCACCGCAATAATACATGCCTAACTTTAAGCCATTTGATAGATACTCTATTATTTCCGATAATTTCATATCTCCATATAATTCTTTTGCAGATATGTTTCCTATGAATCTTCTATATCTATCATTTTTGTGTAGCCGTATCTTTTCTTCGTTAATATAACAATTTAAAAACATACTACCCAACATACAAACATCAGCACCAGCTG
The DNA here is from genome assembly GCA_946415665.1 of uncultured Clostridia bacterium. GTDB lineage: Bacteria > Bacillota > Clostridia > Lachnospirales > CAMVHY01 > CAMVHY01. Next base: position 3,676 of record CAMKTI010000020.1, on the reverse strand, counting down.
CAAATGCCTTTGTTAAATCACCTGAATATCTGATTCCGCCATCAGCTATAATCGGAACGCCATATTTTCTGGCTTCATGAACACAGCTTGAAATAGCAGTGAGTTGTGGTAAGCCAACTCCCGAATTAATATTAATATCAGAATTTGTTGCAGTACCAAGACCAACTTTTATCGCATCAGCACCGGCTAAAATTAATTCATGCACTGCATCTGGAGTTACGACATTTCCTACTATTAACTGCAAATTCTTAAAACTATTTTTTACCTCTCTGACTTTATTTATAAATTTATCACTATAGCTATATTTATAATTACTTTCCAAAACTACTGCATCAACACGCGATTCCATTAATTTCTCACATCTAAACAAAGTTTCATCACCGCATAAAACCATTGCGGCTACTAATAACCTTCCGTTTTTATCATGTGCAGCATTTGGATATTTAATAGCTTTTTCTATATCTTTAATCGTGATTAAGCCTTTTAAATTTCCTTCATCATCTACTAACGGCAATTTTTCTATTTTATATTTAGCCAAAATTTTTTTAGCTTCTCCTAAACTAGTTCTTTCAGGTGCAGTTATTAAATTTTCGCTCGTCATTAATTCATAAATTTTGCGTTCATAATTATTTTCAAACTTGATATCACGATTAGTAATAATTCCGACAAGTTTTTTGCCTTCACAAATTGGCACACCAGAAATTTTATATCGTCCCATTAACTCCAAAGCTTCACGTACATAATGATTTGGCGACAAATAAAACGGGTCACTAATAACTCCATGTTGTGACCTTTTCACTTTGTCTATTTCCAATGCTTGTAATTCTATTGACATATTACAATGCACTACACCAATTCCACCTTGTCTTGCAATTGCTATAGCCATTTCTGATTCAGTAATTGTTTGTAACTCGGCGTTCGTTGGTGCGCTTATTAATGGCATATTTAAAACTATTTCTTTTGTCAAGCGAGTTTTCAAACTTATATCATCAAAATTTACGTTAGCTTTATCTGGTACTACCAAAACATCACTAAAATTTAATCCTTCCCATACAATACGGTCATATTTTTTATCCAATATTAACTCCCCCATAAATTAAACTATTTTTAATATATCACTCACAGCAATTATAACCGCGAATATTATTAACACAACAAAACCTATAAAGTGTATCAAACCTTCTTTCTCTTGATTAATTTTTTTGTGTCTTACTGCCTCAATTAACAAAAAAAATAATCTTCCACCATCTAAAGCAGGTAATGGCAATAAATTAAAAATTCCTATGTTTGCACTCAAAATAGCCATAAAATTCGCCATCTCTGCTATTATATAAATTATTCTTTGTTTAACCGCACCATTGTACACATCACCTATTATTTTTACAATTCCAATCGGTCCTGCCATATCACGAATAGATAACTTAAAAAAAATTAATCTAAATAATCCCACAAAAGCTAATCTTATATAAAACACAATTAAAAAAAACGCATTATAAAAAGCTTCAAAAACATTAATTTTTTTATAGCCATTAAAATTACTCAATATCCCTGTCAAATAATCTTTCTCGAATCCCAAAATATAATTTTTATTTTTTTCTTTTGGCAAATCAATATTAAAATTCAATAATTTATTTCCACGTTTTACACTTAAATTAATCTTTTCTTCACTCTTTTTTAAATCAGACAAATAAAAATTCAAATCTTGAACTATATTTATTTTTTGCCCATTTATTTTATAAATATAATCTCCCGATAATATACCTGCTTTATAAACAGGCGAATCAATTAAAACTTTTTTTACTCTCGGAATTTCCGTTCCACCAAATACACTCAAACAAAAAAAAATTATAAACGCCAATAAAAAATTCATTCCTGCGCCGGCAACAATAACTTTCATTCTTTGCCAAACAGTTTTATTCCCAAAAGCTTTTTCACTATCACTTTCGCCGTCTTCGCCTAACATTTGACAAAACCCACCCAATGGAAAAATCCTCAACGAATAAACTGTCTCACCAATTTTCTTACTCACAATCTTTGGACCCATTCCAATAGCAAACTCTTCTACCGTTATATTATTTCTTTTTGCTAATAAAAAATGTCCAAATTCATGTACTAAAACTATCAAACCAAAAATAATTATTGCCCACAAAATAGCCAATTTTCTACACCTCAAAAATTTTTTTTCAATACACACTACAACCATAATCCAAAAATTAACCAAGTATATTAATTTTCTGCATGAAATATAAAAAAATATAAATAACAGGTCCTGTAAACAAAACACTGTCAAATCTATCTAAAAAACCGCCATGCCCCGGAAATATTTTCCCATAGTCTTTTAAATTATTATATCTTTTTATTGCTGATGCCGCTAAATCACCGAGCTGTGCCAAAACAGAACCAACAAAACAGATTATAACACATGCCAATAAAAAATTATTATGCTTAATTTTATAAAAATATGATATTAAAAACGCGTAAATAAAACCTAAAAACGTCGCTCCCAAACTTCCTCCGATTGCTCCCTCAACAGTTTTTTTCGGACTTAATCCAGGTATCAATTTTTTTCTGCCAAATATTTTTCCAAAAAAATATGCACACGTATCACAACCCCACGCCGAAATAAATATCAGCCATGTAAAAAACTCACCATAAATTTGCTTTCTTACTAAAATTATAAACGACAGCAAAAAACTAACATAAAAAAAACCAAACAACATTATTATGCAATCTATAATATTTATCTTTTTATAATCAAAAACCAGAAAAATTAGCGTGATTATTATAAACGCACTCGAAATTATAATAAATTTCTTAAACGTAAAATTATTTAATATAAAAATATAGGCTCCTGACAATAAATAACCTAAAACATTTATTCTTAATTTATTTTTTGACATCGCGCTATAAATTTCATTCAAACCAATCATTGCACAAATAAAAACTGCCCCTTGTAAAACTAATCCACCCTTGTGAATTAAAAAAAATACCAATGGCAAACCGAACAAAGCCGTCAAAATTCTTTTTAACATAAAATCATCTCTCTTTAAAACAATTAATTTCCACCAAACCTTCTTTTTCTACTAGAAAATTCTTTTATTGCTTCCAATAAATCATTTTTATTAAAATCCGGCCACAATTTATCACAAAAATATAATTCCGAATAAGCTATTTGCCACAACAAAAAATTACTTAATCTTTTTTCTCCACCTGTTCTTATTAATAAATCTGGCTCGACAATTTCTGTCGTATCCAAAAATTTTTTGAACATCATCTCATCAATATCATCTACAAAAATTTCTTTTCTTATAACTTTATCACAAATTTTTTTTATTGCCCGTAAAATTTCATTGTGTCCTCCATAATTTAACGCAATAATAAAATTCAAACCTGTATTTTTTTCGCTTAATTTTTCTAGCTCAAAAATTTTTTTTCTTAAACTCTCTTTCAAACCAAAAATATCACCTATAAATCTTATTCTATAATTTTTTTTATCCAGCTTTTTAATGTACTTATCCAAATAATAATCCATTAAATCCATCAAATCATTTACTTCATTTCTGTTTCTTTTCCAATTTTCTGTCGAAAACGCATAAACAGTTAAATAATTTATTCCTAATTCATCGGCATCATTTAAAATTTTTTCAAGATTTTCAGCACCTGCTTGATGTCCCGA
>CAMKTI010000019.1 GCA_946415665.1 uncultured Clostridia bacterium | reverse complement strand
AAAAAATATGAAAACTGGCACACAATTTATATGAAATTTAGTAGATGGTCGAAGAACGGTACGGTCGCCAAAAGTTATTGCTTTTTTTCTTTAAAACCTTAATTTTGGAAGCTATAAAGAAACAAAAACTGCTTAATGAAGAGAATTATATATTCTTTATTGATAGCGCGGCCGCATACAAACGAAAATAATCACCAGAACAATAGTATTGCGCGTTCAATAGGGAACCTCACAACATTGATTAAATCTATATATTCCAAAAATAATAATTATCTCGTGATGGACAGAGCTTACGAAGATGATAAAACTTTAGCTTTAGTTAAGAATTATTGGTTTCGCATTGTCGTTCTGCCTAAAAAAAATCGTAAGTTGCCTGGGAGTTATGATAGACACCTTTATAAACAGTGTAATAATATCGAGCGATATTTCCTGAGATTAAAATGTTTTAGAAAAGTTTTTACTCGTTATGATAAACTTGATTCTATTTTTATCTCTACCATCTCCCTTGCTTTTATTTTTGATTCGCTTTTTATGTGAACGCTGTCTAGATTTTTTTCAACTATATTTTTTTATCTCGCAGCAAAATAGCTTCACAATAAAAAATCGGCATATTTAAAATCAAAAATTTTTCTTCGTACTCCGTTTCAATATTTTTTAACTCAGGATTTTTTTTATGCAAGTCATAACAAATATTTTTTAATTCAAACCCATTTGCAGCAAACTCATTTAAACTAAAATCAAACAAATCTTTATTATCCGTCTTAAAAAAAATTTTACCTGTCGGTGCCAAAATTTTTTTATATACATCCAAAAAATTTTCATGTGTCAGACGACGTTTTGCATGCTTTTTTTTTGGCCACGGATCACAAAAATTAATATAAAGCTCACTGACTTGCCCACACAAAAAATATTTTTCCAGATTTTTAACATCATCCACGATAAAAAAAACGTTTGTTAAATTATTTTTTTCCGCCTTTTCAATCGCACTTATAATAATATCCGGACAGATTTCCATCGCAATAAAATTTTTATTTTTAAATTCAAGAGCCATTTGATTTATAAATTTGCCTTTTCCGCAACCAATCTCAAGACAAATTTCCCCTTTATTACCAAAATATTTTTTCCAATTAATATTAAAATCAGCGCTAATAATTTTTTGACTGTTATTTAAAATATCAGCCGTACGTTTTTTTTTTCGTACTCGCATTTTTTTCTCCGAATTTATTTTTTCACAACAAATTAATATTATTTTTTTTGCATTCAAGTAAAGTTTCGTCATCCCATATCGAAGCCTGAACTTCTCCAATATGAACTTTTTGCAACAAAAGCGTACATAATCTCGATTGTCCGATTCCGCCGCCAATTGTCAATGGCAATTTATTTTCAAGAATTGCCTTGTGAAAATCAAATTTTTTTCTTTCGAGCGCATTTGATTTTTCAAGTTGTTTTTCCAATGATTCCGCATCAACTCTTATTCCCATCGAAGAAATTTCTATTGGCGAATTAATCACTTCATCCCAATAAATTAAATCACCATTTAAATTCCAATCATCATAATCAGGCGCACGTCCGTCATGTTTTTTCCCTGATTTCAAAACGTCTCCGATTTGCATTATAAAAATACATTTATTTTCTTTCGCAAATTCATATTCGCGTTCCGTCGGATTTAAATTTGGATATTTATCTTCTAACTCTTGTGAAGTTATAAAAACAACCGAATTATTTAAATTCAAATCAATCGCGTGATACTTTTCCTTCACATCGCTTAAAGTCATATTTACACAATCAACAATTTTTTTGACTACCTGCTTTAAATAATCCAAATTTCTATTTTCTTTTTTTATAATCTTTTCCCAATCCCACTGGTCAACATATATCGAATGAAGATTATCAAGATCTTCATCCCGTCTTATCGCATTCATATTTGTAAATAATCCTTGATCAAAATCAAATTTATAATCATATAAAGCTTGTCGTTTCCATTTTGCCAACGAATGAACAATTTGAATCACGTCATTCGTTTCTTTAATGTCAAATTCGACCGGTCTTTCAAAACCATTTAAATCATCGTTTAGCCCGCTATTTTTTTTTACAAACAACGGGGCTGAAACTCGCGTCAAATTTAATGCCGAAGCTAAATTTTTTTCAAAAGATCTTTTTATTAAAACAATTGCTTCTTGATTTTCTCGCAAAGATAATTTTGAAAAATAATTATCCAAAACATAAGTTTTACTCATTTTTATTCACTCCAAAAAAGTTTTTTTTAATCATATCATAAAAATATATTAATAAAAAAATTAATCTGGTCAAAATGAAATAAATTTAAAAAGTGTGGCATATAAATATTTTATGGCTGCTTTAAATATTATTTTGCTCTAATAAATAAATATTAGGAAATAGCAATTTGTTATTTTTTATGTTTCGCGGTTTTATTGCGAAAATGTTTTTTTATTTGCTCGGACATTTTGTATTTTTTTTCATAATTTATTTTGAATCATATTTTTATCTTTATCTAATCGTTTTCAAATGTTTTATCAGAATTATTTCGGACAAAAAAATATTTTTCACTTGACAATTTATTTTTTGTGCTTTAGACTCAAAATGTTTTTGTTATGGTCATTTTATGTACAGGATTTCAAAAACGAAAAAAGTTATAAATTTAAAACTTGAGGAGGTATTTATTTTATGAAAAGAACATTTCAGCCAAACACACGACACAGAGCTAAAACACATGGTTTCAGAGCAAGGATGAGTAATTTTAACGGGCGTAAAGTTTTAAGTCGTAGACGTGCAAAAGGTCGCAAAGTTTTATCGGCATAAAAATTAAAAATTAAGCCGTGTGATATTTTTAAAATTATAATTTATAAGTGTTTAGTTTCGGGGTGTATTGTTTGATTTTTACTAAGTCATTACGCAAAAATTTTCAGTTTAGGTATGTTTATAATTACGGGAAATCAGTTGCCAGCAAAAATTTAATTTCATTTGTTAAAAAAAATAATTTATCTGTTAACAGGGTTGGTATATGCGTGAGTAAAAAAATTGGTAAAAGCCATATAAGAAATAGAATCACCAGACTTATACGTGAAAGTTATAGATTAAATGAAATGTTGTTTTGTCGCGGATTTGACATTGTTTTTGTTGCGAAAAAAAGTGCTTTAGATTCTAACTTTTTTGATATAAAAAATTCGGTTATTACGCTATTGCGTGCCCACAAAATACTGTTAAGCCGAAAATAAGGAGTGTCTAAATTTATTTTGATAAAATATTTTTTGGTGGTTGGGATAAATATTTATAAAAAATATTTTTCGCCATTTATGTTTTTTCGTTGTAAATTTTATCCAACGTGTTCCCAGTATTCTAAGCAGGCGATTTTAAAGTTTGGTGTTGTAAAAGGTGTTTTTTTATCGGTAAAGAGATTGCTAAAATGTAATCCATTTTTTCATGGTGGTTATGATCCAGTTCCGTAAAGATGTAGGGGGATGTAGTTATTTATGATGCAGAAAGAGCCCGGTATAATAATTGGGCCGATTACGAAATTATTGGGTGTTGTATTTAATTATGTATTTAGTGTAATTTATGATGTGGTACAGACAAATGCTTTAGGAATTTCCATAATAGCTATAACAGTTGTTGTAAGAATATTAATTTGGCCGTTATCAAGCAAGCAAATTAAAAGCAGTATTAAAATACAAAAGCTTCAACCACAGGTAAATGAACTGAGAGAAAAATATTTAGGTAGAGATAAAAATGATGTTGAAGCACAAAAAAAATTTAATGTTGAGATGCAAAAATTATATAATGACAATGGAGTAAATCCTGCTGGAGGTTGTTTGTTAGCTTTTATTCAATTGCCGATTTTTATGGCATTAAATCAATTACTTGCATGTTCTTATTATTATATAGACATGATAGGAAGCACTTATGAGAAATTGGCGCAGAAAATCATGAGTATTCCTAATTATGTTGCTGTCATAAAACCTTTTGCAGAGCCTAAAGTACCGAGCAATATGCGAATTGATTTAAGGTTACTGAGTGACATGCAAAAAGTAATTAATAAATTTACTTTTAGTGACTGGAATAATTTTATATCAAAAGTTGGTCCCGCTTTTAGGCAAGAGATAAGAAATATTTTGGCCAAAAAAGAAGCGTTGGAAAATTTTTTTGGAATAGATTTAGTTGAACCATGTGGAATGAACTGGCCAGGAATTGTTATTCCAATTTTGGTTATATTGGTAACTTTTTTGTCGTCATATTTAATGATGCGAACGACTTCGCAATTTCAAACGGATGAAGTTTCAGCAGGACAGCAAAGAGTGTTTTTGTTTGTTATGCCTTTATTAATGGGATTTTTGACTTTAAATTTGTCTTCTGGTGTAGGGGTATATTGGATTACCAGCAGTGTTGTGCAGTCACTGCAACAATTCTTTTTTATGAGTAAATATCGTGAGAAATTAAGAGGAGAAAAATAAAATGGAAAAAAAATTTAATAAGAGTAGTTTAAATGATTTAACTATCGGCAACGGCAAATCTGGAGACGATTCAGGAACAATGACAAACGGGGGTTTTGATGTTGAGCGCGCTATCGCTGATACTATGAAAAGATTTAATTTGTGTCATGAAAGCGCATCAAGTAATGGCTCTAAGAAAAACAAAGCTGTTGTTAGTTTTAATGCGCAAAAATTTATCAAAAATTTTTTCGATGAAGTGTTTGATTTGCTTAAAATGAAGTGTGAAATAAAAGTTAGATTTAATGGCAAAATGTTTTATGTTGAGATATGTGGCGATGAGTCGAATTTTTTTATAGGCAAGCATGGTATACTTTTGTACTCATGGCAAAGTATTTTAAATTTGTCGTTAAAAAAACATGGATTAAAATTGCTTTTAGATGCGGCGGGTTATAGAGAAAAACGAAAAAATAGTTTATCTCGACATGCTATTCGTGCAGCGCAAACAGTTTTACGTACAGGAGTGAAATATATTTTTGAGCCAATGGATTCTTGGGATAGAATGGTTGTACATGAAGCTTTGCATTCTGTACCAGGAATATTAACGCATACTGAGGGCGATGATAGTACAAGACATGTAGTTATTGAATTGAATTTGGCTAATGTAAAGTAGTAGGATCAGTTTAAAAAGTATAAATGTGAGGAGATTGGTGTTTTTGGGTAATAATATTTCGCATACACAGAAGTTTTCTGGGATAGATAAAAATAAAAGTAGCAAGATAAGAAATGAATTAGAGAAAGTTTATAAGGCTTTGGCAGAAAAGGGTTATAATCCAGTTAGTCAGATAGTTGGTTATATTTTATCAGGAGATCCGACGTATGTTACAGCACATGCTAATGCAAGAAATATAATTAGTAAGTTTGAAAATGACGAAATCCTCGAAGAGTTAGTTAATTTTTATTTTAAAGAGAATAAAATTTAATGCGTTTTATGGGTTTAGATTATGGCGATAAAAATATTGGTGTTGCTTTAAGTGATGAACTTGGGATAATTGCTGATGGTTTAGAAGTTATTAAAAAAAAATATGTGGATAGATTTGGTTTTGAGGTTAAAAGAATTTTAGAGCTTGTAGATAAATACAAAGTGAGTAAAATAATATTGGGTTTGCCAAAGAATTTGAATAATGATCTCGGTTATCAAGCAGAAAAGACTTTGGTGTTTAAAGATTTTTTATGTAAAAATTTGCATAGTTGTAATGGCAATATTGAAGTGTTATTATGGGATGAGAGATTGAGCTCGAAGTTTATGGAGAGAAGTTTATATTTTTTGGGATTAAATTCGCGTAAGCAAAAAAAAGTGATAGATAAAATGTCTGCTGTTTTTATTTTGCAAGGATATCTTGATTATATAAATAATAAAAAGTGATGGTGATAATTTATGAGTGATGAAGATGAAAGAGATAATATTTTAGTCATGTTTGATGATGAAGGTAACGAACAGGAGTTGTACGTTTTTGGTAGTGTTGAGTATGATAATGATGTTTATTTAATTGTTAGTGAAAATTTAGAACCCGACGAAGATGTTGAAGAAGAAGATGTTATCATTTTGAAGGAAATAAAAGATCACTCGGCGTATTACGCGGATGAGGATGATAATGAAAAAATTGATTATCAAGTGGTTGAAGATGATGATTTAGTTGACATAATTCTTTCGAAGTTTGACGAAGAACAAGATGAAGAATAATGAAATGCGGAGGTATAATAAATGTTATATGATGGGTCTAAGTTAAAAGTTATTCCACTTGGTGGATTGAATGAAATTGGGAAAAATATGACGGTTTTTGAATATAATGATGATATTATAATTGTTGACTGTGGTTTAGCTTTTCCAGAAGAGGATATGTTGGGAATTGATTTAGTAATACCGGATTTTAGTTATTTAATAGAAAATAAGAATAAAATACGCGGATTGTTTTTAACGCATGGACATGAGGATCATATCGGTGCGGTTGGCTATTTATTAAGAGAAATCAAAATGCCGGTTTACGGGACGAAATTAACTCTTGGTTTGCTGGAAAATAAATTACGTGAACATGGATTGTTTGATCCTGATATGAGTTTTTGTGTTAATGCGGGAACAACGATTAAGCAAGGTGTTTTTTGTGTTGAATTTATAAGAACGAATCATAGCATTGCGGATTCAGTTGCTTTCGCAATAAAAACACCTGTGGGAATGATAGTGCATTCTGGAGATTTTAAAATAGATTATACGCCGATACAAGGAGAGCCAATAAATTTGCAGAGATTTGCCGAGTTAGGCAAGCAAGGTGTTTTGTTATTTATGTGTGAAAGTACAAACGTTGAATCGAAAGGATATACTGATTCTGAACGGACGGTGGGGAAAAAGTTTGAGCAGATTTTCGCAAGTTCGCCAAATCAAAGATTGATTATTGCAACTTTTTCGTCGAATATTCACAGGATACAACAGATAATAAACTCAGCTGTTGAATATAAAAGAAAAGTTGTAATTGTCGGTCGAAGTATGGTAAATGCAGTTGATACAGCGCATAGGTTAGGTTATCTTGATATTCCAGAAAATATTTTGATAGAAACTGAAGAAATTAGCAATTATCCACCTGAAAAGCTTGTGATTATTACGACAGGAAGTCAAGGAGAAGCGATGTCAGCTTTGTCAAGAATGGTTGGGGGAGACCATAGGCAAATAGAAGTTTTGCCCGGAGATAAAATAATAATCAGTGCGTCATCGATTCCTGGAAATGAAAAAGCTGTTTCAAAGGTTATAGATGGATTATTAGTGCTAGGGGCAGAAGTTGTTTATGAAAAACTTATGGATATTCATGTTTCTGGCCACGCAAAACAAGAAGAAATTAAGCTTTTGCATGTTTTATTAAAGCCAAAATATTTTATGCCGATTCATGGAGAATACAGGCATTTAAAGCAGCATAAAGATTTAGCGATTTCGTTGGGAATGAAGAAAGAGAATATATTTTTGATGAATATCGGCGATGTTTTAGAACTAGATAAGAAAACAGCAAAAGTGGAAACTTGTGTAACGGCGGGACAAACTTTAATTGATGGTTTAGGCGTCGGAGATGTTGGTAGTACGGTTTTACGCGACAGACAAGTTTTATCGCAAGATGGGCTTGTTATTGTAATATTTGCTGTTGATGGAGAAACTGGAGAGCTTGTCGGGGGACCAAATGTTGTAACACGCGGGTTTATTTATGTAAAAGAATCGGATGACTTGATATCGGGTGCTAGAAAAATTGTTAATAAAACACTTGAAAATATAAACGGTAGTATGAAAGATAATTGGGTTTTGATAAAATCGATGTTGCGTGAAACTTTGAGGCATTATTTGTGGCAATTGACAAAACGTAATCCTATGATTTTACCATTAATGGTTGAAGCTAGATTTTAAAAATTTTTGGCGGGTGATTTTTAATGGGTGGCGAGATTTATGATTGTATTTGCGATTTAAAAAATGTTTTAATTAAAAGCCAGGTTTATAAAAATTATTTGTCAGCTAAAAATTGCTTGGATGAAGATTCTAGAGATTTGTTAAATGAATATAAAAAACAGATTAGGATTAAAAAAAATGATTTCGAACACGAGAAGTATGTGAGTAATTTATATGCGAGGTTAATGTTAATTGAATCAGCGCGTAAATTTTTTAAGGCTGAATCGGAATTAATAAATTGTATTAAAAAAATTTATATTAAAATAAGTGAAGATATAAATGTAGACGTGTTTGATTAGTTAAACACGTTTTGTTTTTTTAATAAAAAGACTTTGAGTGCAAATAGAATAAGTTTAATTTTATTTTTTTGCCTGTCAGAGTCTTTTTTTATATGATTTTATTTAAAATATATACTTGATACATATTTTTCCAGTGGATATAATTAATTTATTAAAAAAAAATTTTGGAGGTATGTTTTTTTTATGGAAAGAAAAATGTTATTAAAAAAATTAGTGAGCGATGATTGTCTTGTAAAATATTATTTGCGAAAAGATAAATCGGATATTGATGGAGAAAATTTATTTGGCGTCGAAATAGAATTTTTTGTACATGGTGATGATTTAAAAACATATTCGGTGATTTCAAAGCTTACGAGATCTGAGAAACTTATATTAAAAATAATTGATTTGTTGGCAAAAAATAATGTAACGCCAAATTCGCTTTATTATGTGATCGATGAAATTTATGATATGGCAAAAAAAAGTTTTGATTAAAAAGAGTTAAGTTAAAAAAAATTATTAGCGGGTAAAAAAAGTTTTGTTTGCTTTATGTTCGAAATGATAAACTCTTATTGGTCTCGGAGTTTAAATTATTGAATTTTGGGAGAAAATAAATTTATTTTTTGGAGATGAGCTTATGAAAAAATTAGTTTTGCTAATTTTGGATGGGTTTGGTTTGACTGATAAAACTGAAGGGAACGCGATTAAATTGGCTAATACGCCAAATTTGGATTTTATTTTTAATAATTATCCGTGGGTGAAATTAAAAGCTAGCGGAGAAGCTGTTGGATTGCCTGAAGGGCAAATGGGAAATTCTGAAGTCGGACATTTAAATATTGGTGCAGGTCGTGTGGTTTATCAGGATTTGCCGAAAATTACTAATGAGATAAAAACGGGAGGTTTTTATAAAAATAAAAATTTATTGCGGGCGATAAATAATTGCAAAAAAAATAATTCTGCGTTGCATTTATTTGGTTTATTATCTGACGGCGGTGTGCATAGTCATGTTAAGCATTTATATGCATTAATTGATTTGGCGAAAAAAAATAATTTAAAAAAAATTTTTATTCATGTGTTTTTGGATGGGCGCGATACTCCAGTTGATTCTGGAAAAAAATTTATTTTAGATCTGGAAGAGCAATTAAAAGAATTTGACTTAGGAAAAATTGCTAGCGTTTCAGGAAGATATTATGCGATGGATCGAGATAAAAATTGGGATAGAATAAAAAAAGCCTATGATGCAATGGTAAATGGAATCGGAGAAAAATTTTATTCTGCGGTTGATTGCATAGATTATTTTTATAAAAAAAATGTGTTTGATGAATTTGTTGAGCCTTCGGTAATTTTAAATAAAGAAAATAAAAAACCAGTTGGATTGATTAGAGAAAATGACTCGATTGTATTTTTTAATTTTAGACCAGACAGAGCACGCGAAATAACAAGAGTTTTTTGTGATAGGGATTTTAAAGAGTTTAAACGCGATTTTTTAAATTTATGTTATGTGTGTTTTACGGAATATGATGTGAATATAAAAAATAAATTTGTTGCGTATGAGCCGGAAAAAATAATAAACACGCTTGGTGAATATATTTCGAGTTGTGGATTAAAGCAGTTAAGAATTGCGGAAACGGAAAAATATGCGCATGTAACGTTTTTTTTAAATGGCGGGCGCGAAGAAAATTATTTAAATGAAGAGAGAATTTTGATTCCGTCGCCAAAAGAAGTTAAAACTTATGATTTAAAACCAGAAATGAGCGTTTATAAAATATTGGATAAAATGCTTGAGAATATATTAAATTATGATTTGACGATTGCAAATTTTGCAAATCCAGATATGGTTGGACATACGGGAAATTTAAATGCTGCGATAAAAGCAATTGAACATGTAGATAGTTGTGTAAAAAAACTTTATGATTTTGTAATAGAAAATGGGATGCAGATGATAATTTGTGCTGATCATGGAAACGCCGAGCAAATGGTAAATTATGAAACAAAACAGCCAATGACATCGCACACGACAAATTTAGTGCCAATGATATTTATAAATTGTGATTCTGAAAAAATAAAAAATATAAAAGAAAACGGCGCTTTATGTAATATTGCTCCGACTGTTTTAAAATTATTAGATTTAAAACAGCCAAAAGAAATGACTGCGAAAGCGTTGATATGAAAATTTTTTCGTTTTGTAATATTTATTGTTTGGTATTTGCTTAAATAACAAAAGAGCTTTGCTTTGTGATATGAAATTTGAACTTTTATGTCAAATCTATGATATATTTCTTGTTCATTTCTTTTTCTTCCGTTCCCTCTATTCATTGTTTTTATTCTTATTGCGTGTGGACACTATCTAAAAAAATCTGCATATCCAAAATACATTAGGCATAAATTTTTTTAGCTCCAAAAAAAAATCTTGAAAGCAAAAAATTAATTTATTATAATCTGCGTTGTGCTTGTCAGTTTTTTTTTATATTCAAGCACAAAAAAATTAGGAGGAATTATTTTTATGGCTAATTTAAAACCTTTAGGCGATCGCGTAGTTTTAAAACAATGTGATGCTGAAGAAAAAACAAAATCCGGAATTATTTTGGCGGCAAAATCACAGGAAAAACCGCAAGAAGCAGAAGTAATTGCTGTTGGTCCCGGTGGAATAATTGACGGAAAAGAAATTATTATGCAAGTAAAACCCGGCGACAAAGTCGTTTATTCGAAATATGCCGGAACAGAAATAAAATTAGATTCGGAAGAATATATTATAGTTAAGCAAAACGATATTTTAGCTGTTCTTGAATAAAAAATTTTTGGGAGGTTATATTTTTTTATGCCAAAAGAAATTAAATATGGTGCAGAGGCACGTGAATTATTAACAAGCGGAGTAAATCAACTTGCAGATACTGTAAAAATTACTCTTGGCCCAAAAGGAAGAAATGTTGTATTGGGAAAATCTTATGGAACGCCATTAATAACAAATGACGGTGTGACAATTGCAAAAGAAATAGAGCTTGAGAATGCATTTGAAAATATGGGAGCTCAACTTGTAAAAGAAGTTTCGACAAAAACAAATGATACGGCCGGAGATGGAACAACAACGGCAACAATTTTGGCACAAGCAATGATAAACGTAGGAGTAAAAAATATTGCTGCTGGAGCAAATCCAATAATTTTAAGAAATGGAATGAAAAAAGCAGTTGATGTTGTTGTAAAAAAAATATCGGAAGCGAGTCAAAGTATAAGTGGCAAAGATAAAATTGCAAAAGTTGCGTCGATATCTGCTGGAGATGAAAATGTTGGAAATTTAGTTGCCGATGCAATGGAAAAAGTTTCGAAAGACGGTGTAATAACTGTCGAAGAATCTAAAACGATGCAAACCGAACTTGATCTAGTTGAAGGAATGCAATTTGATCGTGGATATGTTTCGTCTTATATGGTAACTGATAGCGATAAAATGGTGGCAATTTTGGAAGATCCATATGTTTTGATAACGGATAAAAAGATTTCAAACATACAGGATATTTTACCTTTGCTTGAACAAATTGTTCAGTCCGGAGCTAAGTTGTTAATTATTGCCGATGAAATCGAAGGTGAAGCTTTGACAACGCTTGTCGTAAATAAATTACGCGGGACGTTTAATTGTGTTGCTGTAAAAGCTCCGGGATTTGGTGACAGACGTAAAGCAATGCTTGATGATATTGCAATTTTAACCGGTGGAAAAGTCATTTCGGAAGAAGTCGGTTTAGAATTAAAAGATGCCAAATTAGAAATGCTTGGTCGTGCAAAAACAGTAAAAGTTGATAAAGAAAATACTACGATTGTTGACGGTGCAGGAGATAAAAACGATATTAAAAACCGTATTAGCCAAATAAAATTACAAATTGATGATACGACGTCGGATTTTGATAGAGAGAAATTACAAGAGCGCTTAGCAAAATTATCAGGTGGAGTTGCAGTTATAAGAGTTGGAGCCGCAACAGAAACTGAATTAAAGGAAAAAAAATTACGCATCGAAGACGCTTTAGCCGCAACAAAAGCAGCTGTTGAAGAAGGAATAGTTGCTGGTGGTGGTTCGACTTATATTCACGCAATAAAATATGTTTCTGAGTTAATTAATAATCTGGAAGGCGACGAAAAAAGTGGTGCACAAATAGTTTTAGAAGCTTTAAAAGCGCCTTTGTGTCAAATTGCTAAAAATGCAGGTTTTGAAGGCGCCGTGATAGTAAATAAAGTTCAAGAATCAAATGACGAAATTGGATTTAATGCGCTTACGGGAGAATATGTAAATATGATTCAAGCCGGAATAATCGATCCGACAAAAGTTACACGTAGTGCTTTACAGAATGCCGAGAGTGTTGCTTCGACTTGTTTGACAACAGAAGCTATTGTCGTTGATAAAAAAGAAGAAAATAATCAAGCTATGCCAAATCCGGCTGCTATGAATGGCATGGGCATGATGTAAGATAAAATTAATTTTGATTTTATTAAAAGAACTGTCGAATAAAATCGGCAGTTTTTTTATTGGACAAATAAAATTATCAGTTAAGCCAGTTTTAAAATAAAATTATTTTGGATTGGATTTTACTTTTATATTTATTGCATATAAATTTTTTATAACATAAAAAAATAATTGCCAAATATTATTTTTTTTGTTAAAATAAAATTGTGTTCGGGTATATAAATTTTGTTCGAATACAAAAATTTTAATGGAGGGAATTTTTTATGTCAGCAGAAAATAAATTAATTAAAGATGCACACTTTGGTAACTTCGAGCTTTTGCAAGAAAAGCTCGCAGAAAAACGGGATATTAGTCTTGTAAAAACATATTTTTCACATTTTAAGAAGAATCCGTATGGATGTGCAGGGTTTAAGAGATGTTTGAAATTTCTTACAGAAGTGATTCTGCAACAGATGAATGAAAAATATGAGGACAACAAAACTAAATATAAATCAAAGGAAGAATTTGAAGAATATCAAGGCGGATTATTTGATGTACTTGCGGAGATAAATGATTATTTGTGGGAAAATTATTTATTTTTGGATAGAAGCTTGCGTTTGGAGTATGCCGATAAAGTCATATCAAAGATTGATGGCGATTGTTTTAAAAGATTTTTATATACAAAAAAACCAAAAAAAACGGAGTTAGAAACTACAGGAGATCGGGAAAAAATAAATGCATATAATAAAGTTTTGGAAAGTTTTTTTTATCGGAATATAAGAAGCCTGATTTTGTCAAAGCAACAATGCCATGATTTATTCATCGCGTTTCATGAAAATGTAGACAAGTTACCTGATTGGATTGATCAGTATATAGATCCTTCAAATCAGAATGATTTTTTAACTACTTTGTTGGGCGATTTTGTCACCTTAGCAGATAAAATTAAATCGTTTGATTGGAATGAAAAATTAGATAAAAACAATGAAAAAGCAAAATCCTGTTTTGAGTATATTAAAAAAATTAACAAGGACGTAAAAAATCCAGGTTTATTTGATTTTTATGCACAATTTCTTGAGACAGCTATTATTCCACAAATTAATGAACGTGAGTTTAAAGCAAAGTATTATCCGGACGGAAAAAAAGATGAAAAAAAGAATAATAAAGCAAAAGAAAACTATAATAAACATCAAAATCAATTGTTAGATATTCTTGTTGAAACAAATGATTTGATTTGGGAAATAATCGACTCGAATTCGTTGTCAGAGTATGAAAAAAATCGATTGTCGGCGTGTTATTATAATTGTATTATAAAAATTAAATATAACGCTTGGGAAAGAATTGGTTCTTTATTAGAAAAAAAGAAAAAAGAAGCTATAGAATCAAGAGATAAAAACAAAGTTGTGGCATATAACAAATTAGTAAAAAATTTTGTTTTGCGGAATTTGGAAAATAGCGTTATGTCGGTAGATCGAATCGATGAAATGGGAGTTGTTAATCTCATAGACGAAGAAACATTTGAAGAATATACGGATGATTCCATGCTTAAAAAGTTGTTTGATTTGTCTGCATGTTTTGCGTGCAATGGTTCACGAATTGATAATCAGATCAGGTTGAATAGCGCTATTAAAATTCGAAAATCCGATAAGAATAAAAAGATTTGCCTCGAAGCAATGTTTGGTGGCATGATGAGTGGCATACATTGGTGTTCAACTGACAATATGCTGGGTTTGCTTAAAAATAGTTCTGATGAAATAGATTTTTCTTTTAGTAGTCTTAGCAGCAAAGATGTGGAATCCAGTGAGGAAATTAAAAAGTTTTATTTAGGTTTTCGTTCAGCTTATGACGATTTAAAGAAAAATGATTTTACTGTTAATATTTCTAAACTTAGTTTAGATGATATAAAATATTTTATGTATTTAGGAAGTTGGATTGTACCATTTTTTCCTGAAGATGTGGATTTTGATACCGTATATACAGAATTGAGTAAGAGATTAGATTTTCTGTGTGACAGTCATTATGATTTGCCAAAACAGAAAATTGATCAAAAACAAAAAGATAAATTAATAATTCAAGCGCTTGTTTATGCGAAAAATAATTTGTTTCCATTATTGGAGTGTAATAAAAAATCATTTTATAGAACTCTTTCAATGTTTACCGGAGAAGAGAAGTTTGTTGAAGGTTATAAATTAAGTTTAGACGATATGGAAAAAATATTATCTTGTACTAAGAACTCAGTGTTGAATTCGTTTACGGTTTTAAAATTTTGTAAAGATTGTAGAGCTAAAGATGTTCAACTTTTTGATATTTTAAAGTTAGCGAAAAATATGGGGATTTCTGTTAGTGGTAGTCAATCGACGGGGCGTAATGTATGTCTTGAGGACGATAGAAATGCCAGACTTGGTAATACCGGTTACCTCTCAATAACGTATAACTTGTTTAATAAAAATGATTTTTGGACTTATATGTCAGAATCACCAAAAAATCTGGAAGAAAAAGAATTTGACACGTGGTTTTCGTTTTTTCTGACTAAACCGATCTTACCTGAGAAACGTACTAGTGATGAAAATGAAAAAATACGAGGATTTTTTATTCAGGTAATTGATAAAATTCCGGCAGAATATTTACAACTTGAAAAATTTATATCGTTGATTAATTATTTTGCAAACTACAATATGGCAAATGCGATTAACTTAAATTTTAATGAGTTTAATAATTTAATATCGAAAATGAATAAACAAATGGGAAACAAAGATTTTGAAACATTTAAAACGATTACAATGGAATATTGTACAATTTCTGGCAGAAAAATTTCAGATCGAGACATCGAATGTGCTTATAACAATGTAATGGATATAAATAAAGGTGAGATTAAAAACGAAAATAATAATCAAGGTGCCCCCAACCCTGATTATTTCAATATTAACGAAGTTGATCCAAAAGATGACAATGGTTTACTAAGTAATGATCAGAAAAATAAAAACATGAACAACGTTGAAGATATGAATATAAATAAAAATATAAATAATGGTGGGATTAAAAACGAAAATAATAATCAAAATACCGCCAAAGTTATCTATCCAAATATCAACGAAGTTGATCTAAAAAATTCAATGGAAAATCCAAGGAATAACAATCAAAATAAGAATAATTCAGCATATAATATAGAAATTGCAAAAACAGAAGCTGAAATCAAAGAATTGCAAGACCGTAAAACAAGTTTGGAGGAACAAATTTCCAAAATTAAAAATATTGCTGGAGAATTGTCAAATAGAAACTGGCTTGTTCGAAAGTTTTTAGGGATATTTTATTATATATTAAATTTGATAAGGAAAAGTGAATTAAACAAAATAGATACGCAGTTAAATAAGTTGCAAAATCAAATAGATAGAATGAAAAAAACAGGTCAAACAGACATCTCTAACAAAATATCATATCAACAAACAATTCCAGGTATGCAACGAGTTAGTATGGTACCAAACCAGAATAAGAATAAATGAAATTAAATCGAGTGCATAACAAAAAAGCTTTCAGACTATTGCGCCTGAAAGCTTTTTTAAATTTAGTTACAAATAAATACTAGATAACGTCTAAAAGATACAACGAACATAAATAGAAGCGATAAAATCGTCGAGTGTTTTAGTGTATCTGGTGGCGATACCGCGCCAACGCTTAAAAGCAATGAAAGACATTTTCGATAACATGACGGCAACGATAAAGTTTATGGTCATAATTACGCTGATAAACACAATTGTGTTTTGGTGGAACGACTAGTTTTATATATTGTTTTTTAAGATAAAATAAAATTTTATTTGTATCGTAAGCGCGATCCGCAAATACTAAGGTTGCATTTATGTTCTCGACTAAATGAGTAGCTTTCTTTTAATTGGCGGATAACCCGTCCGTAATAATAAAATTTATTGGTACGCCATATTTATTTGCAACTAAATATGTTTTCGAATTGAGTTCACTCTTATCTTTGATATGAGCTGATGAGTTTTTGCATAAGTTAAATTTATCATTAGCCATTCAAAGTGCTTATCACCTTTCAGTACCTCAAATAATTTCTTCCAAATATCTTTTCTTTGCTATCGAATAAATCTTTGATGAACTGTACCCCACTTGCTATAATCCGGTGGCGAATTCCTCCACGGAGATCCTATTTTAAGTATCCAAACAACTGCATTGATAAACTTTCGATTGTCTTTGGCTATACCTCCATGTTGCCCAGGCTGACCCGTTATGTGCGGTTCTATTAGCTCCTACTCCGCATCACTTATATCAAATCTACGATACGTCTTTTTTCCATTTTTATTTTGCTCCTTTTTTTTTAATTCCCTCTATTATACTTTACTTTATAATTTATTCCTCTTTTTTATCTTTTTTGTGTAGACACTATCTAAAGAATTTGTTTAGCGAAAGCAAATTAAATTGCCTTTGACTTTCTGTAATTAACTGTCAAAAAAGTTTAAGCAGTATGCAACTTTTCATCGCATTATAAATATCACGTAAGCGTCTAATAAATTTTATAACAGTAATTTAATTTTAGATGAAGAGTTTTAGATGAAGAGAAAGAAATGAAAAATGCGAGATTAAGTTTGTGTTTGTGCGTGAATTTAGCTTTAAAATTCGGTTTAAAAATTTTGGGAATTAAAGTTTCGGATGTTATGTAAAAAAAGTAAAAGCTGATTTTGATTTTTATAATAATTTTATTTAGATAGAAAAACACGATTGACAAAATAAAATTTGTCAGCCGTGTTTTTTTACGTTTATTATATTTCATCTTATATTATAGCTTATTTTCCCCTCGTCTTGTTGCTCGTTTTTTTTTAATAAACAAGTATCTAGCAAAAAACAGTATTTTTATTCCCCAAGTATACCAAACGGCGATAAACGTTTTTGCTTAGGAATTGCTTCACATCTTTCATCTCTTTTATCTCTTTTTCTTTTGAGTTTGGTAAACAGTGAATTATCATTTAAAGCAGTCTTGATTTTGGTTCCTGGGTTCACTGCCTTAATTGTTTTCTTGTCGTTATTCTCTGACATACTTTCATTTGCCAACTTACTTAATTCACCATCATTTTCACTTTTATATTTGCTAAATATCGGATAACTTTTATTTTGAGATGATTGTTTTAAACCAGTGACAATTTTCTTTGTTAGCAATAAAATATTAACTGTTTTATTATTTGCAGATGTTAACATGTTTAGCTTTGAGCGCTGACTTAAATCTTCTTTATTTGTAATTTTTTGTTTCTCTTTAGCAAGGAAGTTCAGCGAATCGCTAGAGCTAGATCCTATTTGTTCTTTTTTAGAATATTGTGAATTTGTTTGTTTTTCCGAGATTGATTTTGCATATGCGTCTAATTCTTTTTCCCCTGTGAAAGTTCCATTCATTTTATTAATTCTAGTATCATCATCTGATATATCTTTGATTAATTCTTTTAAGTCAGACGATATCTCGAAATCTTTGGG
>CAMKTI010000018.1 GCA_946415665.1 uncultured Clostridia bacterium | reverse complement strand
TTATTTCTACCATCTCCCTTGCTTTTATTTTTGACTTGCTTTTTATGTGAATGCTACCTAATTTGTTTAAATAAAAAATTTTGATATGGTAACAGATGGCAGTTGCGAAAAAGAGTGGTGGCTCGCAAACTCCTAAAAAAAGGAGGTGGCGAGATATGATTTTGACGGACATTAAAACTATTTTAGAAATCGTTTTTTTACTATGCGAAATCTTTCTTCTTTTGAAAAAGATATTTGCTGAAGTCAAAAAAAATAAAAAAAACCGTCGCTCTCTACGCAAAGATAAGTGACGGTATATTCAAACTTAAAATTTTCACCGTTGCGAGTCACCGCCTTTTAAGCGGTTGCCACCGAGAGAGGTTGGCATTTAATGCCTTTTTTACGCGATGCGTCCAACTTCATGGATATTGGTCGCGAAGCGAAGAGAATGGTTAATAAACCCACCTCTCTTATTCTTTATTATACCCACTAAGTTTTTTTATGTCAATGGGTTTTCTTTAAAATCATTATTTTTTGTTCCGCGTACATAATTTTACTTTTGATTCAAGTTTTTTCGATTTAAATTATTTCTCAGGAATTTTATTTTTTTCAGCATATCCAGTCAAAATTAAAGTTAAAGCGCCATCAGTTACAACATTACATGCTGTGCCAAAAGAATCTTGAAGCGCAAAAATTGTTAACATCAAAGCAGTTCCTGTCGCATCAAATTTTAAAAGTCCCGTGATTAATCCAAGTGAAGCCATAACAGTTCCACCTGGAACGCCTGGCGCACCAATCGCAAAAATCCCGAGTAATAAACAAAATAAAATCATATTTCCAACCGTTGGATAATTTCCATATAAAATTTTTGATACCGCCAAAATAAAAAATGTTTCTGTCATAACTGAACCGCAAAGATGAATATTTGAAAACAATGGAATTCCAAAATCTATCATGTCATTTCGTAATGTCGGGCGAGATTTTTTTGCGCAATCAATCGCAACTGATAAAGTTGCCGCACTCGACATTGTTCCGACTGCAGTTATATATGCCGGAAGATAATTTTTTATTACATTAAAAGGATTTTTACCAGAGTATAATCCCGCGATCGAATACAACAAAATCATCCAAATATAATGCCCGACCATCACAATTAAAATTATCATCAAAAAAATTGGAAACTGTTTTGTTATCGTTCCCTCATAAGTTAAACCGCAAAATGTTGTACCGATTAAAATTGGCAAAACAGGAATTAAAAATTTGGTCACAATACTTAAAACTATTTGTTGGAATTCATTAAGCAATTTAATCGTGTATTCACTTTTATTCCATGTTGCAGCAAGTCCAATCATAACTGATAAAAAAAGTGCTGACATTACGGGTGTAATTTGTGGAATTGTTAGTTCGAAAACTATTTGAGGCAACTGTTTTAAATTTTCGGTTTGAGAAGTAATATTCATAAATGGAAGAATAAAATAACCGGCGGTCGTCGCCAAAAAAGCTGCTCCAACTGATGAAACATAAGCAATTATTAATGCGAAAGTTAAAATTTTTGATGCGTGTGAGCCTAGACGAGATATTGACGGCGCAACAAATCCAATAATAATCAATGGAACACAAAAATTAATAAATTGCCCAGCAATATATTTTATTGTCACAATGATATTTAATAATGATTTACATAATAAATTTCCATCGAACTCAGAAAGTATAAAACCAAATATAATTCCTATAAGCAATGCTAAAAATAATTTAAATGGCAAACTTGAAATAAAATTTTTTTTTGTCAAACAAAACTCCCCCTAAAAAAATGTCTTGGACCATTAATAAATTTTTATGTGCCAGCAAAAAAATTTATCATGAGATATTGTTTTTAATTCTAAAAAGTTTTATTGTGGTAAATTAAAGTTTTATTAAATGATCCGGGCATGAATTATAACAAAAACAATTTTTATAAAGCTATTTTTATTTGAATAAAAGCAATTTTTATTCTTGAGTAAAAAATTTTTTCTTGAACAAAAATAAATCAGGTTATAAAATAAAGGTTCCAAGATTTGGAGGTGGCTTATGAAAAATGAATTGCTTGATATAGTAGAAAATAATTTTTCAAATAAACAACTTATTAAAAAAAAATTAGCTGACATGAATATAGTTGATATCGCCGAAATTTTTGATGATTTGGAAAAAGAAAAGGCTTTACAGATTTTTCGTCTTTTGCCAAAAAATAAAGCTGCGGACATTTTTTCATATATTTCTCCTGAAAAACAAAAACTGATCATTGAAGCAATAACCGATAAAGAACTTGGAAAAATAATAGATGATTTGTATTTGGATGATACTGTTGATTTATTGGAAGAAATGCCTGCGAACGTGGTAAGAAAAATATTAAAAAATACGGATAGAGCAACACGAAAAATAATTAACCAGTTTTTAAATTATCCTGAAGATAGTGCAGGAAGTGTTATGACCATTGAATATGTTGATTTACAAAAAGATATGACAATACGTGAAGCCATTGACATGATAAGGAAAACAGTTGAAGACAAGGAAACATTTGAAATTTGTTATGTCGTAAGTGAAGAAAGGCTGTTGGAAGGGACTGTTTCGATAAAAGATATTTTGTTGACAGATGATGATAAAAAAATTTCTGATATCATGGACAATAAAAATATAATTTATGTAAATACAACGGATGATAAAGAATTTGTTTCAAAGTTATTTATGAAATACGATTGTTCGTCGCTAGCAGTTGTTGACAATGAAAAACGTTTGGTCGGAATAATTACGGTTGATGACGTTGTTGATATCATTCAAGATGAAAACACGGAAGATTTTGAATTAATGGCAGCTATGACTCCGTCGGAGAAACCATATTTAAAAACAAGCATTTTAAAACTTGCAATTAATCGAATTCCATGGCTTTTATTTTTAATGATTTCGGCAACTTTGACTGGATTTGTCATAAATAACTTTGAATCAGGTTTAGCAAAAGAATCTGTTTTGATTGCATTTATCCCAATGTTAATGGATACGGGAGGGAATTCTGGATCGCAAGCGGCAACTTTAGCAATTCGTGGTTTAGCATTGAATGAAATCAAAACGTCGGATTTTTTTGCGATAATGTTTAAAGAGTCGTCTGTAGGTTTAATTGCAGGATTTGTTCTGGCTGTGTTTAATTTTTTTAGATTATTGATTTTAAAATATGATATATTAGTTGCGTTAACGGTTTGTTCCAGTATTTTATTGACTGTGGTTATATCAAATATAATCGGAGGCATTTTACCGTTGATAGCAAAATTTTTAAAATTGGATCCTGCGTTAATGGCAGCGCCGTTAATTACAACGATTGTCGATGTGATTTCGTTGATAGCTTATTTTTGTATTGCATCGAGTTTATTAAATATATAATTTTGAAATTTTGTTCTTGTGATAGAAGAAAAGTGTTGACGTGCTCTTATGTTTTTGATAGTGTAAACCGTTGTTTATTTGTAAACAGCTATGTTTTTTTGACAGATTTTGATTCAAATTTTGAGAGGTGATAAAAATGAGAGATTTAGTTACACTTGAATGTACGGAGTGTAAAAATAGAAATTATTGTACAACCAAGAATAAAAAAACGCATCCTGACAGAATGGAAATGAAAAAGTATTGTCGTTTTTGCAAAAAACATACGATACACAAAGAAACGAAATAAATTTTTATAATAATAAGAGGTGTAAAAATGGCTGATAATAAGGATAAAGAAAATAAATCAAAGCCAGAAAATGAGCTCAAAGAGAAAAAAGTTAAGGACAAAAAATCTAATGTATTTAAAGCTATGGCAGATGAATATAAAAAAATTGTTTGGCTGAGTTTTGGAAATTTATGTAAACAGACAGTAAATGTGATATTTGTTTGCTTTTTTTTTGGAGTTATTATATTTGGAATAGATGCTGGTTTTGGTTATTTTATGAATTATGTAACTAATATTTTAAGCAAGTAAATTTAGTATTAAAGAAGGTAAAATATGGCGATAGATAAAATTGATGAATATAATTGGTATGTTATTCATACGTACGCTGGCTATGAAAACAAAGTAAAGGAAAATCTTGAGAAAATAATAGAGAACAGGAACTTACAGGATTTTATATTGCGTGTGGAAATTCCAGTGAAGGAAGTTGTAAAAGTCAGAAACGGGAAAAAACGTACTGTTGTGCAAAAGATGTTTCCAACTTATGTTTTGGTAAAAATGATTATGAATGATAACTTGTGGAGTATTGTACGGCATACAAATGGTGTTACTGGATTTGTTGGTCCAGGCTCAAAACCTTCCCCTTTATCTGAAAAAGATTTAAAATTTATGGGGATGGATGTTGTTGATTTTGATGATTTGGGGCTAGAAATTGGAGATGAAGTTAAAATTATTTCAGGTCCATTTGATGGTTCTGTTGGAAATGTGCTAAAAATTAGTAAAGATAAGAGATGTATAACTGTAAATTTATTTATTTTTGAGCGCGAAATGCCGGTTGATTTTGAAATTTCTCAGCTTCAAAAATTATAAGTTTAAATTTTTTTTGGTGTATATATAATACATGTTATAATGCTCATGAGTTTTGTCTATATTGATATTTGCTCATGACCAAAAAATTTTATTTTATTCTAAGGAGGGAATTAGTGTGGCAATAGCAAAGACAAGTAAAAAAATAGCAGGATTTATTAAATTGCAAATCGCTGCAGGGAAAGCAAATCCAGCACCACCTGTTGGTCCTGCGTTAGGACAGCACGGTGTAAATATAATGGCTTTTTGTAAAGAATTTAATGAGCGGACAGCAAAAGACGCCGGGTTAATAATTCCAGTTGTTATTACAGTTTATGCTGATAAATCTTTTAGTTTTATTACAAAAAAACCGCCGGCAGCTGTTTTGTTAAAAAAAGCTTGTAAAATTGAATCTGGGTCGAAAGAGCCGAATAAAAATATTGTTGCGACGATATCGCAAGAAGATTTGGAAAAAGTGGCACGAGAAAAAATGGAAGATTTAAATGCCGGAAGTCTTGAAACAGCGATGAGTATGCTCGCAGGAACTGCGCGTAGTATGGGAATTAAAGTTAAAAAAAATTAATTATTTAAGTGGGAGATTTTTCGTTAGTACCACGGGAGGTTTGATTTATGAAACACGGAAAAAAATATCGTGAAAAGAGTAAGCTTGTAGACCGCAAGGTTTTATATAACCCGAGCGATGCCTTGAAATTAGTTGGTGAGAGCGCGTTTGCAAAGTTTGATGAGAGTGTTGAATTGCATATAAAACTAGGTGTTGACGGTAGACGAGCAGATCAACAAGTTCGTGGAGCAGTTATTTTGCCACACGGAACAGGGAAAAAAATTAGAGTTTTGGTTTTTGCAAAGGGAATTAAAGCAACTGAGGCTGAGCAAGCAGGAGCGGATTTTGTTGGCGCGGATGATTTGTCGACTAAAATTCAGAATGAAAATTGGTTTGGATTTGATGTTGTAGTTGCAACACCGGATATGATGGGAACGGTTGGAAAACTCGGAAAGATTTTGGGTCCAAAGGGTTTAATGCCGAACCCAAAAGCTGGAACTGTGACGATGGATGTTGCCAAAGCTGTAAAAGATGTTAAAGCCGGAAAAATAGAATATAAATTAGATAAGGCGAATATAATTCACGTTATTATCGGAAAAGTTTCGTTTGGAGCTGATAAGCTTAAAGAAAATTTTGATGCGGTGATAAATGCGATTATAAAAGCAAAGCCGTCAGCTGCAAAAGGGCAATATTTAAAAAGTGTAGCAATTGCGTCGACGATGGGACCGGGAGTAAAAATAAATCCAGTTGGTTTAAGCTAAGAGTAAATTTGGTTTGATGACTTGTATGAATTTAAAAAAAATATATAAACCGTAGACAGCAAGTATAAAAGTAAATCTTGCCGAGGCTTTTAAAAATACTTTTTGTCTGAGTTTATGATTTGGACGAAAAGTATTTTTTTTATTGATTATGCATAGATGAGTTTGTATTTTTAAAAAAAAATTTAAAGGAGGTGAGAAGATGAGCAAAAAAATCGAAGAGAAAAAAAAGATTGTTGACGGAATAAGAAAAAATTTTGAAGGGGCTGTTTCGATAGTTTTGATAAATGCCCGTGGTTTAAAAGCAGACGAAGAAACGCAATTAAGAAAAGAATTGCGTGAGGCCAAAATAATTTTTAAGGTTTATAAAAATACGATGCTAAAATTCGCGTTTGATGATTCGGAGTTTAAAAATTTAAGCGAGTATTTAAGTGGACCAACGACTGTTGCAATAAGTTATGATGATGCGACGAGTGCGGCAAGAATTATTAATAAATTCATGAAAGAAAACGAAAATCTGGAATTTAAAGCGGGTTTTATAAGCGGAAATTTTTATAATGGCGAAGAAGTAAAAGCGATTGCAAATATTCCGTCGAGAGAAGAATTATTGTCGAAATTACTTGGGTCGATTAAATCGCCGATGGCATCGTTTGCGAGAGTTATTAAAGCTATTGCTGATAAAAAAGTTGCGTAGAAAAATAAAATTTTATGGGGGATTTTTAGTATGACTGTTGAAGAAATTATTGAAGCTATAAAAAATTTATCGGTTTTGGAATTAAATGAGCTGGTAAAAAAATGTGAAGAAGAATTTGGAGTTTCGGCGGCTGCAGGAGTTGTTATGGCAGCAGGCGGAGCAGGTGAAGCTGTGGAAGAAAAGACTGAATTTGATGTTGAATTAACTGAGATTGGTAGTGAAAAAATAAAAGTTATAAAAGCTGTGCGAGAAGTTACAGGATTAGGTTTGAAAGAGGCAAAGGATTTGGTTGAAGGCGCACCAAAAATTTTGAAAGAAGCTATTGCAAAAGAAGAAGCTGAAAATATTAAAAAGAAACTTGAAGAAGTTGGAGCAAAAGTAAGTTTAAAATAATTTTTTTTGAAATAAAAAGCTCTCTGGTTTTTATAAATCGGGGAGTTTTTTTTATTTGGTTCGGAAAAAAATTTTTGAATCGAAAAGTGTTTGGATAAAATAAAAATAAAAAATAGGGGAGATAAAAAAATGTTTGATGATTTAGAGGCAAAAAATGTGTTTAAGTATTTTTATAAAATTTGTGAGGTGCCACATGGTTCTGGTAATGAAAAAAAATTAAGTGATTATTTGGTTGAGTTCGCAAAAAAAAATAATTTATATTGTGAAAGAGATAAATTTAATAATGTGTTGATAAAAAAAGTTGCGAGTCCTGGATATGAAAATGTTAATGGAATTATTTTGCAGGCGCATATGGATATGGTTTGTGTAAAAAAAGAAAATTCGAAACATGATTTTGAAAATGATAAATTGGAATTAATTGTTGATGGAAATTTTTTGCGTGCGAAAGATACTTCGTTAGGAGCAGATAATGGAATTGGAGTTGCAATAATTTTGGCAGTTTTGGAGTCAAAAAATATTTTGCATCCGGATATAGAAGCAATTTTTACTGTTGACGAAGAAAGAAGCATGCTTGGAGCAAAAAATTTTGATATTAGTAAATTAAAAAATAAAATTATGTTTAATTTAGATAGTGATGAAGAAGAATGTTTTGTAGTCGGAAGCGGTGGCGGTTTGAGTAGTGAGATTATTTATGATATAAATTTTATTAATAGCCAGCAAAAAAGTTATGTTTTAAAAATAAGTAATTTATTGGGTGGACATTCGGCAGTTGAAATTGATAAAGAGCGCGCGAATGCAATAATTTTAATGGCAAGAATTTTAAATGAGTTGAGCAAAAAAATTAAATTTGGTTTAGCTGATATTTTTGGTGGAACTGCAGGAAATGTGATTGCGAACTGTTGTGAGGCAGTAATAAATTTTGATGAAAAAGATTTTGATTTGGCAAAAAAAATGATTGATGAGTTAGTTGAGTGTTTTAAAAATGAGTTTGGTTTGTATGAAAAAAAATTTTTGATAGATATTTTTGAGTGTGAAAAAAGATATGATGTAGTTTTGGATAAAAATAGTTTTGATAAGCTAGTGCAAACTATTTTTTTGATGCCAAATGGTTTGATAAACAGAAATTTAAATTTAAATGGTATTCCTGAAACGTCAAGTAATATTGGTTTGATTAAAATTTTTGATGGAAAAATAGTTATAACGAGTTTTGCTAGAAGTTCATGTGAAAGCAAATTAGATTTTATTTTTGATAAGCTAGAGTTTTTAATAAATATTTTTGGCGGCAAAATAAAAATTTTAAATAAATTGCCAGCTTGGGATTATAAACCAGAGTCAAAATTAATTGAGTTTTGTAAAAAAAATTATGGTGACAAAGCAAAAATCATGGCAACGCACGGCGGGCTTGAGTGTAGTTTTTTTAAAAAAATAAAAGACATAGAAATAATTTCGATGGGGCCAAATATTTTTGATTATCATTCGGTAAATGAGAAAATAGAAATAGCGTCGGTAGATCGGTTTTGGAAATTTTTTAAAAAGCTGTTGGCAAACATGAAAAATTATTAAAAAAAGACTTGATTAGCAAGTCTTTTTTTTGCAAGCATAAATTATTATTTTTAAAACAGATTTTAATCTTTTTCTTTATTTTTTTACAGCCCCAAAATTATTTTTATTGATCATGATTTGCAGTCATATTTTTATTTAAAACTTATTTTGCCGGCTATTTATTCTACAAATCCCAACTTTGGCGAATATCTAAAAATTGGTTTTCCAATCAAATCTTTTTTTTTAACAAACGGATTATGCCAAAACCTTGAATCCAAAGAATTATTTCTATTATCACCGAGCATAAAATAACTATCTGTTGGAACAAAATACGGACCATAATTTCCTGATCCCGGATCACCATTATTAACAAAATCATCTTTTAAGGCAACACTGCTGTCATTTATATATACTTTGCCATTTTTTATTTCAACTTTTTCTCCGGGCAAACCAATTATTCTTTTTACATATAAAACATTTTCGCCATCCGGTGCATCAGGATATTTAAAAACAGCGATATCAAATCTTTTTGGCTTTTTAAAAACAAAACTTAACCTACTGACAAATAATTTATCTCCTGTCATAATGGTTTTTTCCATCGAAGCAGTTGGTATATTCGCATTGAAAACTATAAATCTATTAATTAAAAAAGCCAATACAACAGCTAAAACAATATATACAACCCACTCGACAAAATCATGAAACTTGTCGCTATTAATAATTTTTTCCGAACTCATAAACTCCACCTGATAAATACTTGTTAAAAATCATTATTACAGCCACAGTTATTATCGCAATTATTATTATTATCACAATCCGAATCTAATGATTTTTTTAATTTGTTTGCCCAATCTTTAGTTATAATAGATGTTTTTTCTAATAAACATTGTGCTTTCTTTTTTGCTTTGGGTTTAATTTTATTATTCATATAATCGCAAACGTTGCTTTTTAATTCATGAACACACTTACACATTTTATTCAACCGATGTTCAAAGTTTTTTTTGCCATTTTTATAATCACAACAGCAATTATCGTTTAAAGCAATTAATAATTTTTCCGCTTCTGCGGCATTAATTTTACCTTCGTCCAACATTTTTAAAATAAATTCTTGTTCTTCTCTTATAAACATAAAAAATCCTCCTTTTTGGTTGCAAAAAAATTAATGTAATGCGGTTTTACTTTACCACATTCCATAAAGAATCTTATCAAAAAAATTATTCTATGGACTTATAAATATTATTTCCCGGTCAATTAAATTTTATAAATAACATACTTTCTTATCAAAAAATTCCAAGCAAAAACTATACCTGTTGCCAAAATTTTCGCGAACATACTTTTCATATTAAATTTTTCTATCGCCAGAAACATAATTATTAAATTAAAAAATAATCCAATCAAACTCACACCATAAATTTTAAAAATCTCTTTTATCAAATATAAATTTTTATTTTTAAAAATAAACATACGCCCCAAAAACCAATTTACAAAAGTCGAAAAAACAAATGCAAACGAAGTCGCAAGCAAATAATTTATATTTAAAATGCCATTCAATAAATAAAAAAAAATCCATTCAGTTATGGTTGAAATTGCGCCAACAAATAAATACAACAAAAGTTCTTTAGCATACAAAAAATTATTTTTCATATTCCCTCCGCTATATTTTTTTAACTCAAATATAAAATTTAAATCGACTATCACTTAAAAATATTTTTTTTAGATGATATAAACGGAAAAATAAAACCAAACGATAAAATTTTAATCAACATAAAAAACAATATCTTGGACCAATATAAATTTTAAAGCATTGAATAAAAACATTATGGTAAAAGTAAAAACATGTCACTGTTCTATTAAAAATTTTTTCATTAAAAAGCCTCTATCAGACAAACATTTTTGCTACAAATAAATACATAGTTATCGTGACAATTTTTTTTGCTTGTGAATATTCATCCTTTTTGTTTAATAATGGGGATAACTTATCAGTTTCAATTGGTTTTTTGGATCATTAAGGTTAGAAAAAATAATTTCATCCTTCGAAAAGTAAAATTTATACGATTTAAAGTACGACTCTTATAAATTGCTTTAAAAAAATAAAAAAAAATTGCTTTACAAACACATTTCGATTGTTTATAATAAAGATACCGTTTGGTGTTTAATTTAAATTTATAGTAGCAATATTTTTATTTTAATTTTTTTTGAAAGAGAGAGTGTGGGAAAATGGAAAATAAAATTATTTTTAACCAAAATCAAATTATCAACGAAAAGGATTACGAAATATATGTTTCAAATCAATCTAAACCAGGCTTTTATGATTTACATTATTTTGATTGGTGTGAAAAACAGGCAAACAAATATTGTCAAAATGCATTTTACTATTGGAATTTGAATAAACGACAGCAAAATGAAGATCAGCAAAGAAATTTAAGGAAACAACAAAATTTTTTATTAAATAACGGCAATGGGATCAATTTTGATGGGTTTAATAATGTGGATTTATCCGTGTCAATTCCGGCAAACCTTAATTACAAAAATATTTTTAAAGAATTTTATTGGTCCGTGTGTGAAAATATGCGATTATTTGCAAATGACGTTGTATACTATCTATGGCTACGCATTTATAAAAAACATATTCAATCTAAACTTAACGCCCAAGAATTTAACCATATAAGCGGATTGAAAAATGGATTAGATAACGCTTTTAAAGATAATGTTAGTTGGCAAAATTTTATAGAGAAACTAAAAGAATCCCATATTGCATTTGCAAATATTTATGACGAAACACGTACGCAGGAACTTTTTAAATCATTTGACGAGCTTTATAAATCAATACCAAAAGAGATACAAATGTTTTGTAAAAATATTGGTAAAGAAAGATTTTTGCTGTTATTAAAGTCTATTTATGCAAAATTTCTTGATTTTAATGGAAAAGAACATAACTTCCAAAAGGATATTGATTGGGAGGATAACGTAATTAATGAAAAAATACTTAATACACGAAAGCAAGTGCAACTTTGTTCGGCTTTATATAAATTATTTATTAAAGATAAAATAGAATATTGGGGATTAGACAACGGAAAAATTGCACGGCTGAGAAATAATGATTTGTTAAAATACGCTCAAAAACCACAAGATGGTTTGGTTTATAACGATTATGTAAAAATGCGAACAGGATGGAATAATTTAAAAGACAAGCCTTTGGGCAAATTAGATGCAAATATTAGAAATGTTACATGGATGAATTATGCGAATTGGGATTTTCAGGATTTTGATGGAATAAACGGACGTTTGCCAGGATATTATGATAGAAATGGAAATTTTATCGAAGGAGAGTGGTATTGGTTTTCAGGACAATTTGACGTGATGATAAATTATTATGATAGTGACGTAAATGATTTGTGCGATTGGATTCATGAAAATAACGATGCTAACAGAAAATTAAGCATGCCATTGGTTGGCAATAACAATTTGGGTTCTAGCTGTTATTTTAACGCGGCAAATGTTTCTGAACTAGGAAATCCAATTAATTTGATGTTTAATTTTAAACTTGGACATGCTGTTTTGATTAAACGAGATCAAAAATCTAATTTTACTTTAAAATCTCCATATCAGGATGATTTTTTTGTATTAAATGATATATATCAAGACAGCTATACAAAATTTCAGGATAATGACCTAAAAGCCAAATATAATTATAATTTAAGTTATGTGTGTTACGTAAGGCTTATAATGGACGTACATCTTTTGAATATAAAATCAAATTTAAGTGCAATAGTTGCAATAAGCGCGACAAATTTGAGAGAGAGTTTAAAACAGGCAGATTCACAGTTTAACGAAAACAAAGCTGATGATTCAAAAGACCTTCTCAATTTTAATCATGAGTTACGACATACGCTTCATACATTTGATAATGGCATAATTGAACCCATGGGACAAGGTCAAACCAATTATGCTGTTGTGAGAAATAATTTTTTAAATTTCCGTTTTGTTAACGACCGAAGTTATATCTCCAGCTCTATGTATGGAGTTAACGTGACTTCAATTACTAGTGAAAGATGCCAGCACCGAACTTACGGTGCACAAATTGATAATCCTTACAACTCATTATCAGTATTAGTATCATGTGAAAAAAAATTTATTCGTTTGCAAACCGGTGGGGAAACACCAATGTTAACAATTTATGAGTTATTAAGTAATTTTAATCAACCGCAAAAGCTTACAGGTAACAATAAATGCTTTTGCAGTCCATGCAATACATTTGTTGATACCACGCAAAACAACATTTCTTACAATATCTTTGAACACAGGAGTCACGTAACTTTACATATCAATAGGGGAAAAAATAAGATAAATCATGCCAATGTGGCAGTTCCCGAAATTGTTAAATCGGGTTCAAATTATTTTTGTTTAAGTTCTGTTGTAGAACATAGTGGTAATAGTGGTGAGTCTGGACATTATCTTTGTTTTTTGAATTGCTATGCTGATGGCTGGAATTTTTATAATGATAGTAATGTTACTCATCAACCAAATGGTTTTGGAGATGTATTTCAAAACACTTATACTTCAAATAATTCAAAAATAGGACATGTTTATCAATACACAAAAATTGGTCCGACGGAATATTTATATCTCAAAAACAACGAAACAATTGCAATACCTGACAAAAACGAAAAAAATAATAAAATTATTAGCGGTGCTGAAGCTCATTGTTTACAACGAGCAATAAAATATTTCTGCCAATCTCACAATGACGGTAACGACATCAACATATATGAATCAAAAGAAGACAAAATAAAATCAGAGTTGGAAAAAGTTATGGTTTATAAATACGCAGACAGTAAAGATAAAAATAAACTTGTATCTGTTACTTTGTGGGATTATTTTCAAGATATGGAATTAAAACTTATTTTTCCATATATTTTTCAGCTGTACAAAAGAAATTGGGATACTTGGAATTATTATGATGTTAATCACGAAAAATTAGAACCGGAATCTTTAGTTAGTAGTTATGAATGTAGTCTGTGTTGCTTATTAATTTGGAAATGGAATAATCTGAATGTTCAGCTTGGTTCAGTTCAGCAAACTGTTTATGACGCAATAAATAAAAAAATTCCGTCGCTTCAAATTAATAATTTTTCGCAACTATCATTTAATTCGACAAATCAAACCAACAACATAAAAATTGATAGTAATTCAAATACAATACAAAAAGAAAAAGATTTGTCATCCGACAGAATCCAAAATAAAAACACTATAAAAAACGATATAAATAATAATTTTCAAGCTGATAATCATGATAAAACAAACCAAATTGAAAATGTTATTGGTGAAAAAGATAAAAATGGAAATGAGAGCGAAATTATTATTAAAAGTAAAATCACACAGAAAACGAACCCAAAAACAGTTAATCTTAATAAAATCAATGATGTACAAAATAGAAATGAAATAAAAAATTTTAATATAAATGAAAGCAATAAGAACGAAATTTTTACGGAAGCCGAAATTAAAATTGGAAATAAAAAAGAATTTCTGTTTAATGATGGCAAAACTGGAAGCAGAGAAAATATGGAAATTAGTGATGATAATAATATAAAACCAAAAATTGAAACTCATGGCGATAAACATAATAAAGACAACGTGATGAAAGAAGAAATAAACACAAACGAAATAATCGAAAATAAAAACAAAGAAGATAATAGCGAAATTAACTTTGAACAAAATGACAAAATCGATAAGAAAAATAAAAACGGAATTGCTATTACCGATGAATATGAAACAAATAGAATCGGAAAAAAAAATTCTATTGAAAAACAATTTCAAAATGAAAACAACAAACGTAATGAAAATAAAATTAACACACCCGATTCTACCTTAGAAAGAAACAAAAAAATCGCCAAAGCCTTAATAATCATTGGAGCAATTTTTCTTATAGCTGCAATTGTTGTTTTGTTATGTAAAATTTATTTAGCAGTAATTATTTTTTCATTTGTTGGTTTTGTTGTCGCAGGGATAGGTATCATATTGGTAATAAAAATAAGTTGTATGCAAAATACTTTCAAGTTAAAGAAATTAAATAATAGTTATAAACATAGCAACGAAAAGATGATTACACAAAATAGATCAAAAGAAAAAACAGAGTATGGATGGGAAACAGATCCGTATCAACAAAAACAAAAATAATATACAAGTATAGCATGAGTCGTGATGTCACGACTCATTTTTTTTTTTACTTATAAATTTTTTTCTTTTCTTGTTTTTAGATTTGGGATAGCATCTTGTTGGTTATGATTTGTATTCTTGTTAATACCAAATTCCATGTTTTTAATTTCTTGTTCTGTAAAAACAGCGACATCAATAATATTTTGGCATAACTCGTAAAACTGTTTTGGCTCCCAAGGGACAAAACGTGGACTTGGGTTTCCTAAAGCATCTATTTGTTCTTCATATTCTTTGTAAGCAGACGGATTTATTGGCTTCACAAAACACTCATTAAATTTCTTACATACTCCAAGAATATTCTCATCGCTTAAAACTTTTGGATTAAAATTTTTAGCTTCTTTTGAATTCCATTTCGGAAAATTGATTGTTTTGACACAGCTGTTCCCATTTAGTGTTAAAACATTTATTCGCAAAAGTAGCCGCATTTCAAAAAAAGCTTGCTTTGCTTTTTCCTTCTGCATTATTTGCTGCTTAAAAATATTAGCGAAATTTTTGTTTTTTTGCGTGACTTCATATGCACATTTTGTCCCAGTATACTCAAATATATTTTCTAAAACATATTTACATTTGATATCCGTTAGATCGCATATATCAAATTTTTTTTTCCACGACCATAAAGATTTTATCATTTTATCCAATTTAAAACTTTTGTACAAAATGGCTCTCTTTTCACACTTTCATTGTTTTGCATGATTTATTTCTCCTTAAATTTTTTTATTTTAATTGTGTTCGAACACACCTTATTTCTACCGATTATAGATTTTTATCTTCTTTTTTTGTTTCAAAATTAGGTATACGGGCTTGTTGATTTGGATTGTTATTTTTTAAACTTAATATGCTTATTGTTTCTTGTGTAATATTTGCACTTTTAAGCACATCGCAAAGTAAATTATTCCAATTTTTCTTTTTACAAGTAACGAAATTGTAAGCCGATTTTTCTAAATTGAATATCTCTTGCTTATATTTTTTGTAAACTGATAGATTTACAGGTTTTATTACGTTCTCATTAAAATTTTTACAGGCTTCAATAACCGCGTTTTCATCATTTATTAAATAATCGTTTGGTTGCTCAGATAAATTTATCATTTTCTGAATAAGAGCTTCGTTTTTCAACAAAAGACTTTTATTTTTAACCAATTTTTTAGGTGTAGCTTTTTTAACCCACAAACGTTTCAATTTTTCCATAATTTTCCCCTCCTTGATATTTTAAATTTTAAATAAAAAACTCATGTCAAAAAAATTTTCCCCTAGCTATAAATAAAAATTTAATCACTCCAAAATTTTTT
The DNA here is from genome assembly GCA_946415665.1 of uncultured Clostridia bacterium. Taxonomy (GTDB): domain Bacteria; phylum Bacillota; class Clostridia; order Lachnospirales; family CAMVHY01; genus CAMVHY01. The sequence continues at coordinate 3,457 of CAMKTI010000018.1, read as the reverse complement.
TTGCAAAAAAGAAATAAGCTCCTAATATAAAGCTCATTTCTTATGCTCATAAACCCTTGCTATTTTTTTTTTATTTGTAACAGGGTTCTTGTTGATTTTTATTAAAACTTATTTATTTTTATTAAAACTTTGACCTTGTTCTTTTTTTGGCTGAATATTTTTTTTGTCTTTCAAAAACCGCGTTTTCTTTCCAAGAAAAGATTTGTCCAGATATTTTTGACTCATAGATTTTGCAGGAAAGTTGCCATACGATCCGGTTGAATTTTTTTGCCCCTCTTGATTCCATAAACTCATGAATCCTTGCATAACTTATCTCTCCTTAAATTTTTTTATTTTAATTGTGTTCGAACACACTTTACATTTTAAACAAACAAAAATCTCTGTCAAGCAAAAATTTTTGCTATGAACAAAGATGCAATTATTCCAATAATATTCGCGATCAATGCTCCTTTAAGTGTGTATCGGATTTTTTTTATTTTTACGCTCATAAAATAAACGCTGATTGTATAAAAAATTGTTTCTGTGCAATACATCATAATTGAAACTAGTTTTCCGATAAACGAATCCGGACCATATTTTTTAAAAATATCTAGCAACAAACTTGTCGATGCCGACGACGAAACTAAACGCATAAAAATTAATGGCACAGCTTCTTTTGGAAAACCAAAAAAATTAGCAATCGGACTTAATAATTTACTAAAAAAATCAAGTGCACCTGACTCACGCAAAATTCCTACGGCAGTCATTAATCCAACTAACGTCGGGAAAATTTTAAAAATAACTTGTGCGCCTTCTTTTGCTCCTTCTATAAATGCTTCATAAATATCAATTTTTTTTTCATAGCCATATAAAATTATGCTCAAAAATGCCAATGGCATAATTAACTCAGAAAGAAAAATTATTAATTTCACGCTTTATCACTTAACTTATTATCCCGAAATTCAAAAATTTTTGTAATTAAAATCGCACTTAAAGTCGAAATCAACGTCGCTAAAATTCCCGGACCGATTATTTCAGATGGATTTTTAGAATTATATTGCGCACGATAAGCAATTATATTTATGCAGATTATTTGTAACGAAGACATATTTAAAATCATAAACATACACATTTCACGGCTTGCCATATCTTTTTTGGAATTTATTTTTTGTAGCTCATCCATCGCTTTTAAACCAGCAGGAGTTGCTGCCCAACTTAATCCCAATGCGTTCGCAATTATATTTATCGAAATATATTTTAATGCCTTTGAATTTTTGTCTAGCTTGGGAAATAAAAATTTTAAAAACGGCATAATTTTTTGTGATAAATAATCCATCATGCCAGATTTTTCCGCGATTTTTATTAATCCTGTCCAAACCGATAAAATTCCAAGCATCGTAATAGAAATATTTACTGCTTCGCGCGACGAATTTATTACACCGTTTGCAACCGACATTAAATTATTATTTATAAACGCGAAAAAAATTCCGATTAGAATCATGCTTCCCCATAAATAATTCAAATTTAAAACCCCTTTTGATTTTTATAAAAAAAAATATATGCCGCGCAAAAAAAAATTATTTTCAAGAATTATTTTTTATCAGCTCAAATAAAATTTAATACGCAAAAAAAATCTCAGGGTGTGATTAATATTTTTTATATTATTTCGTTTCAAGATCAATTATTTTCGTTTTATCATGACGGTGAAAATATAATCCAAGAAAAAATTTTTCCTCTTAACAACAAAAAAACACCGCCAAAAATTATAATTGGCAATGCTAAAAAAAATTTTTCGATCGACATAATTAACAATCAAATTTATTTATTTACACAAAAAAAATCTGGTGAGCTATTTTTATGTCTTTATAAAAATAATTCTTGGCAACAAAAAAATATTTTAAAACAAAAATTTAATTACGAGCTCAAAATTTATCCGCTCATACAAAAAACAAATTCACATCAGAATTTTTTTTTACTCTATAATATTCCGTCGCCCGAAAAAAATAATTTTTATATTACATTAAGCAAGTTACAAAATAATCGCTGGCAAGTTTTAAATCAAATCGACAAATTTTACGACACAAAAAATTTTTTTATACAAAAATTAAATTCTCAGCACGCATTAATTTTTTACAAAACAAAATCAAATTCCGGTGAAATAAATCTTGGCTACCGTGAAATAAATTCCGAACTTCAAACAGATTTTTATAATATTTATTCTAGCTTTCAAGATATCTCAGATTTAAATTTTTTAACGACAAATAATTCAATACATGCTTTATTTATCAATCAAAACTTTTTTACTAGACAATTAATTTATAAACGCAAACAAGATAAATTTTTTTCCAAACCAATAACTTTATTTCAAGATCCAAATATAAATAATCCTTTGCTTTTAATCATAAAAAATAATTTATATGCGCTTTGGATAATCAACGACAAAATTTATTTTTGCATGTCAAATAACAACGGATTTATTTTTGACACGCCTAAAATTTATAGCTCGAATAATTTTAATATCACAAAAGCAATTTATTTAAGCGATCAAAATCAAAATCAAAAAAGTTTTTTCTGTCGCGAGCTTTATGTAAACAAAAATTGTCCTGCCGAAATAAAATTTTTGCCAGATTTAACAGACGATTTTTTTCAAACAAAAAATTTTTCTCCTGAATCTCAAGAAACAAATCAAATTCAAATTAATAAGCTTAAAAACCAATTAAATCTAAAAAATAAACAGCTCGAAATAAAAAACAAACAAATTCTAGATTTAACTAACCTGCTCAAAAATAAAAATCAAGAAATTATATCTTTGCTTAATAAAAAAAATCAGAGTTAAAGAGTGTCAACACAAAATAAAGATAAAAGATAATAAAGTAAGAAATTGATAAAATAAACAAAATAGGATAAAGGAAAGAAAGATGAACAGAAAAATTATAAATTTAGGCAATGTTCGCATAAAAAGCAAGTCAAAAATAAAAGCAAGGGAAAGCAATGGAAATGGTAGAAATAAAAATAGAATCAGACTTATCATAACGAGTAAAAACTTTTCCAGACAGTGTCTACACGAGAGAAAACAAAAAATAAAAAACAAATCAAAACAACATAAAGATACAATGCAAAAAAACAGAGGTCAATGAAGGTATCAAGAGTTTTCCAGCATAACGAGTGGCCATGCCACGCCAACGTTTAAAAGCCAGGAAAATATTCTCGATAACATAACAGAAATGATAAAGTCTTAACTTATACTCACATTGGCGAAGACAATTACACTTTAGTGGGATAATTGATTTTACATTTTGTTAAGGTAAAATAAAATGTCGTTAGCATCATGAGCGCGATCTGCTTCTTATCCATTTCCATTATATTTTATGGCTTATTTTTTGCCATTGTTTCGTTGTTCATTTTTTTTATGTAGATACTATCTAAGTCAAAACGCGGAGTTAAAAAATGTTGTTACGATGATAGATTCAAGTCATAT
>CAMKTI010000017.1 GCA_946415665.1 uncultured Clostridia bacterium | reverse complement strand
TTATCACTTTTTCTCTTTGCTCAATATATTTTTATTTTATGTGAACGCTACCTAATTTAGCCGTTAGATCACATTCAAAAATATTTTTTTCAAGATAATCATTTAAAATTTTTCCAGCATCATCTCTTAACAAACCAAAAGTTAACTGCATCAAATCATTAGTACCAAACGAAAAAAATCCTGTTTCCCCAGCAATTTTATCCTGATATCAAATCAGCTCTCGGGATCTCAATCACAATTCCAATCCGTTTAAAAAGGCTGAGAAATAAACAATCTCAGCCATTTTTTTTAATATTTTTTTTACCGTCTAAAATAAATTATACGCATTTACTTATTTTTATTTTTTATAGCAGCCTGAGCTGCAGCCAATCTTGCAATCGGAACTCTAAACGGTGAACACGAAACATAATTTAAACCAACTTTATCACAAAATTCAATCGACGAAGGATCTCCACCGTGCTCTCCGCAAATTCCTAATTTTAAATTTTTACGTGTACTTCTTCCTTTTTCAACCGCAATTTTTACTAATTGACCAACGCCTACTTGATCTAATCTAGCCGTTGGATCACATTCAAAAATATTTCTTTCAAGATAATCATTCAAAATCTTTCCAGCATCATCTCTCGATAAACCAAAAGTTAACTGCGTCAAATCATTAGTACCAAACGAAAAAAACTCTGCTTCCTCAGCAATTTTATCCGCTGTCAAAGCTGCTCTTGGCATTTCAATCATAGTTCCGACATGATATTCAAGATTCATTCCAGTTTCTTCAAAAATTTTCTTTGCCGTCTCATCAATTATATTTTTTACAAACTTAAATTCTTTTATATCAACCGTTAGTGGCACCATAATTTCCGGCACAATATTATAATTTTTGTTTTCCTTAACTTCGACTGCTGCTTCGAGAATTGCTCTCGTTTGCATTTCAGCAATTTCTGGATAACTTACAGCTAACCTACAACCACGATGTCCCATCATCGGATTTAATTCATGCAAATTCTCAGCTTTTAATTTTAATTCTTCAAAGCTTTTTCCCATTTCCTGTGCCAATTTTTTAAATTCTTCTTCGTTCTTAGGCAAAAATTCATGCAACGGCGGATCTAATAATCTAATCGTTACAGGCAATTCTCCCATCGCTTCATAAATTCCGATAAAATCATTTTTCTGAAACGGCAATAATTTCGCTAGCGCTTTTTTTCTTTCGTCAGCATTATCCGACAAAATCATCATGCGCATATAAAAAATTCTGCCTTCCTCAAAAAACATATGCTCCGTTCTCGTCAAACCAATTCCTTCTGCACCAAATTCAATTGCTTTTTTAGCATCTTTCGGAGTATCAGCATTAGTTCTTACTCCTAATCTTCGAACATTATCTGCCCATTTCATAAATTCAGCGAAATTTCCCGATATCTTTGGATCAACCGTTTTTAAATCTTCAAAATAAATATTTCCTGTCGAACCATCAAGTGAAATATAATCGCCTTCTTTTATAGTTTTTCCGCCCAGCATAAAATACTTTTCTTCTTCATTAATTTTTATTTCTTCGCAACCTGAAACACAACAGCGGCCCATTCCACGCGCAACAACTGCAGCATGCGACGTCATTCCGCCACGAACTGTCAAAATTCCTTGTGCAACAACCATTCCTTCTATATCTTCCGGAGAAGTTTCAAGTCTAACTAAAACTACGCGCTCGCCTTTCTCAGCAAATTTTTTCGCGTCTTCAGCATTAAAACAAACTTTTCCTGCAGCTGCTCCAGGTGATGCCGGCAAAGCTTTTCCAATTGGTTTCGCAGATTTTAAAATTTCTGGATCAAACATTGGATGCAATAATTGATCCAATTGATTCGGTTCTACTTTTAATAAAGCTTCTTCTTTCGAAATTAAATTTTCATTTACCATATCAACTGCAATTTTTAAAGCTGCATTTGCTGTTCGCTTTCCGTTGCGCGTCTGCAAAAAAAATAATTTTCCGTTCTCAATCGTAAATTCCATATCCTGCATATCTTTATAATGATTTTCCAACATTTTTGCCGATTTTGCGAACTGGTCATAAATTTCCGGCATTTCATTTGCTAAATCTTTAATAGTTTTAGGTGTTCTGACTCCGGCAACAACATCTTCTCCTTGTGCATTCATCATATATTCGCCATAAATTTCATTTTCACCATTTGCAGGATTTCTCGAAAAAGCAACACCTGTTCCGGAAGTTTCTCCCATGTTCCCAAAAACCATCGCTTGAACATTTACAGCCGTTCCCCAATCATATGGAATGTCATTCATTCTACGATAAACAAATGCTCTTGGATTATCCCACGATCTAAACACAGCACAAACTGCTTCAAGTAATTGTTCTTTTACGTCCGATGGGAAATCTTTGCCCTGATCATTTTTATAAATTTCTTTAAATTTATTAGCTATAAAAACTAAATCATCTTCGTTTAAATCTAAATCTGATTTATAGCCTTTATTTTGTTTATATTCGTCCAAAACGCGCTCAAATTTTGATTTTGAAACACCGATAACTACGTCCGAAAACATCATAATAAATCTACGATAAGCATCATAAGCAAATCTTTTATTATTAGTTTTTTTTGCCAACGCTTCCACTGTTTTATCATTTAATCCAAGATTTAAAACAGTATCCATCATTCCCGGCATAGAAGCACGAGCTCCTGATCGCACAGAAACAAGCAACGGATTTTCTAAATCTCCAAATTTTTTGCCAGTAATATTTTCAAGCTGCCCTAAAGCACTAAAAATTTGTTCTGTGATTTCAGGGCTTAATTTTTTCCCATTGGAATTATAAAAAGTACAAGCTTCAGTTGTAACGGTAAAACCATGAGGAATTGGCAAACCTATATTTGTCATTTCAGCTAAATTTGCTCCTTTCCCTCCTAATAAATTTCTCATTGAAGCATTGCCTTCTGAGAACATGTAAACAAATTTCTCTGGCATTAAAAAAACCTCCGCTAAAATAATTTTTTATTTAATATGCTTAAAAATAAAGCGGTGAGAATTATAGCACATAAAAAAATTTTTAAAACGTAATTTTTTATTTTCATGAATCCATAGTCACGGCAAAATAAAATTTCTATCTAAATTTTTGCTTTGAATGAAAAGAAAGAACAGCCTCAAAATTTATTGTCATCAACTCAACTTCATAAAGTTCTAAACTAGATTCTCAACAATAATTTATAGATTAATGAATAACGGCGAAAAAATAAATTATGATGAATTAAAAGATATTGGCATAGAAAAATCGGATTGATTTGCTAATGATGTTGCCTACTTGATTGATGATTCAAGAAAAATGGCTAATGTTATAGGCAAAAAATCTAATCCAAATAAAAATATTGTGGGCCATAAAATGCCGGATATAATCCACAACGTTTTAGAATTTTATGATGCAGATAAGAATTTAATTGATGAGCAAAATTTAAATTCGAATGTGATGCGTGCTGAAATGGTGAAAATAATTTTTGAGGCTTTTGACAGAAAAAATAATTCGGGTAAAAAAATTTATTTAGATTTAGATAAAAGTCACTTGGTATATAAATTTTTCATGGACGTCTAAGCGTAATATAATCAAAAATAAAATGTTTGGGCATAAAAAAACTCTTGGCTTGAAATAAAAATCAGACCGAGAGTTTTTTATTTAAAGAGTGTTATGAGATGAAACAACAAAATGCCAAAAAACTATGCATCACTACCGATGCATCAAAAGAAATACACAAAAAAAATAAAAAAAGAAACAACAAAAAACAATAAACAAATGGCAGGAGCAATAGGACTCGAACCCATGACATTCGGTTTTGGAGACCGACGTTCTACCAACTGAACTATACTCCTAAAATATACATATTCATAATACAAGAAAAAATTATGTTTGTCAAGTATAATTTTTTTTCATGAATCAAAATAAAAATTTGTGTTTTGATAAAATGAATAATAATTTTTTTGACGAAAAAATAATTTTGGGGGCAATTATTTTGATTTTAGAGTTGGTGTTTTTATTGGGATTTATATTTTTATTAATTTATATTTGTGATTTTAAACGCATATGGAAAAATATTTTTAATCCGTGTCTCGCAATTATTTTAATTTGTTTTTTGGCGAGACTATTTTTTTTTAAATTTAATTGTTTTGCTAGCGATTTTAATTATTTAATAAAGGCGATTAATTATTTTCAAAAACATGGAATTAATAATTATTATTGGCAAAAAAATTTTAGATTTTATCCGCCGGGGCAAGTTTATTTTTTTTATGGCTTGAGCGTAATCAAAAACGTTTTTAAATTATCGTCAGAAAATTTTAGAATTTTATTGAAGCTGCAAAACGTTTTATTTGATATTTTAACGGGAATTTTGATTTATAAATTTGGAAGTAAAGAAATCGGAGAGAAAGCAAGTTTTATTTTTGCTTTAATTTATATTTTAAACCCCGTAATTATTTTTAACTCAGTAATTTTTGGGCAACTTGAATCGCTTTATACGTTTTTTATTTTTTTGAGTCTCTGTTTTATCTATGACAAAAAATATTTGTATAGTTTGATTTTGTTTTTGTTTGGGATTTTTATAAAGCCACAAGTATTAATTTTTTCACCGATATTTATTTATGTGATTTATGATTTGCTAAGAGAAAATAAATTTAGTAAAAAAACTTGGTTTTTGTTATCGAAATATATTTTGTGTCTGGCTTTAATTTTTATTTTGTTTTTGAGTCCGTTTGTTAAAAATTTTAATTTTATGTCAGTTATATCTGAATGGCAAAAAAATTTTAGGTTTTATAATTTTGCAACCGTCGACGCATTTAATATTTATATGTATTTAAATTTAAATCGATTTAAATTGCCAAGTAATATATGTTTGATTTTGTTTGAGATTTTAATTTATGCATTGATTTTTATTTTTGCTTTTGGGTTTTTAAAAAAATCTAAGTCAAAGGCAAAATATTTTTTTTGTGCTGGGCTTTTAAATATTTTGGTTTTTATTTTTGTTTTTGATGTAAATGCAAAATTTGTTTTTCCTTCGCTATTATTTTTTTTAATGAGTTTTATTTTTCACCAAGATAAAAAAAATTTGCTGTTGTATGTTGGTTTTTCTTGGACGGTGTTTATAAATTTTTTTATGCTACTAAATAATGAAAAATTATTTGGTGTCACGGAACAAATTTTTTCGATTGTGAATATAATTTTGGCTGGATTAGGAATTTTTTTTGCGAATAATAATTTTCTGGAGCTAGTGGAAAATAAAATCGAAAAACGAAATTTTGTAAATAAAGGATTTGAAATAAAGCCAGCAAAAAATTTTGTGCCGACAGCAAAATTGGCTGGATTAGAAAAAAAAGATTGGTTAATAATTTTCGTGATCAGTTTTTTTTATGGGATTATCGCGTTTTATAATTTGGGTGATATAAAAGCGCCACAAAATTTTTTTCTGGCACAAAAAAATGATGAAGTTGTAATTGATTTTGGTGATAAGAAAAATATAGATCGTATGCAAATGTTAAATGGAGTTCGGGAAAATAAAAATATTTTTGTATTTAGTTCACGAAATAAATTTAATTGGCATTTTGAAAAAAACATAAAGTTTGATGGACTTGGATCGGTTTTTAAATGGCAAGAAGAAAATTTAAATATTCGAGCAAGATATTTAAAAATAAAATTTTTGGATGATAATTTTTATGTGCATGAAATTGGATTTAGAGATAAAAAAAATAATTTGCTAGAATTAAATTTAATTTCTGAGATAGGCAAAGAACTTTTTGACGAGCAAGATTTAATCCCAAATGAGTTTGATTATAAAAATAATATGTATTTCGACGAAGTTTATCATGCACGAACAGGATATGAATTTTTGCATGGCTTAAAAGTTTATGAAACGACACATCCGCCATTAGGAAAAAATATTATTGCGGCGGGAATAAAAATTTTTGGAATGACACCTTTTGGATATAGATTTTTTGGAACGTTGTGCGGAGTTTTAATGCTGCCAGTTTTTTATATTTTGGCGAAAAAAATTTTTGATCGGAGTCTTTGGGCAGTATTTGCAACGGTTTTATTTTCGTTTGATTTTATGCATTTTGAGCAAACACGAATTGCTACGATTGATTCTTATACAGTTTTTTTTGTGATGCTAATGTTTTTAGAAATTTATGTTTATTATAATCAAAGTTTTTTTGATATGGATTTTAAAAAAAATATTAAGTCGTTATTTTTATGTGTAGTTTTTTCGGGATTAGCATGTTCTGTAAAATGGCAGGGATTTTATGCTTTGTTTGGTGTTTTTATAATTTTTTTGGCGAGTTTATTTTTTAGATATCGAGAATATTTATATGCAAGAAAGTTAAACAAAAAAGATATAAAAGATAAATTTATTGTTTTGTCGTCGAGGTCGCTTAATTTATTTATTTTGTTTATGGTTTTTATTTTCTTGCCAATTTATTTTTCAAGTTATTTTTTATACGCAAAAACAGAAGGCGTAAATGGTTTTTATGATGTGATAAAAAATCAGGATTATATGCTTAGTTATCATGCGTATTTAAAAGCGACGCATCCATTTAGTTCGCGTTGGTGGCAGTGGATTTTAAATTTGAGACCGATTTTATTTTATACGCATAAATTTTTAGATAAACGAGCAGGGATTTCATGTTTTGCAAATCCTGTAATTTGTTACGGCGGTTTAATCGGATTTTTTTATTGTTTGTCAAAAATATCAAAAGCGTTTGATAGAAAAATATTTTTTTTGTTAGTTGGATATTTATCGATGTTATGGCCATGGATTTTTATTAAGCGTCCAAGTTTTGCTTATCATTATTTTCCATGTATTCCATTTTTAATTTTGATGCTTGTTTATTTTGTAAAAGATTATTTGTATGTAAAATTTGAAAATAAAATTTTATTTTTGATTGGAGGTCTAGCAGGATTTTTATTTATTATGTTTTATCCTGTTATTTCTGGATTATTGGTTCCAAAATTTTATATAGATAAATTTTTAAAATGGTTTGTGACGTGGCAGTTATATTAAATTGCGAAAAAGAAATATGGTGATAGAATTGTCGCTTAATATAATAAATTTATATGCATAAAAAAAACCCACAATGATATTAAGGGAAGAACTTGATACACAAAATTAGGAAAGTAATCATTAAGTTAACTGTGTAACAAATTGTTGCATCCTTAATTTTTTCCGTATCAAAGTTATATCTACCATTGGGAGTATCTGTATAAGGAGCGTTCGATTTGAATAAAACATAGCACTTCACCGGTATCAACCTCATCTATCAACAGTAAAAATAATGGTTTTTGTTCATTTATGAGTGTTCTTATATTATTTTGTATCGACATTAACAAATTAATGAGTTATAATACCAAGTAAATAAAGGGTTTGCAGTGTAATTTGTTGTCAGATAAAGGTTCAACAAACTTTGGTCGGAGAGTTGGACTCTTATTTTTTGGTTAAAATGTTTTATGATGCTTACAGCTCTTGGTTATCATAAATGCAATATTAAATAATATAAAATAATTTATTTATGATTTTGTATTGCGCTTTTCATCTATATCTGATATATTATAGAGATATGATGCTTACAGCTCTTGGTTATCATAAATGCAATATTAAATAATATAAAATAATTTATTTATGATTTTGTATTGCGCTTTTCATCTATATCTGATATATTATAGAGAGTAGATAATATCTGCACTAATTTTGTATGAAAGGATATAGATGATAATGGCTAAGTTTTTGCGCGAAGATGAAGTCAGAGATAATGATAAGATTATCCTTGGTTTCAATGAAAAGGAAAAGGGTATTCAGCAAGGCACAGGACAGATTACTACCTTTAATCAATTAGGTATCAAGGGTGTATCTGATAAACCTGACGGATGGTATATTCCTGATAACAAAAATGCAGTTGCTATTCTGCTCGAAACCAAAAATAGTAATGAAGACATTGGTACAAATAAAATTGTCGATGAAATCAAAAAGAACTGTCAGATTCTTATGGATGCAGGTTGGAAAAATGTCGTTGGCATCCTTCACAATGGATATAAAACTGCTGGGTTTTTAAATAATGAACCTATAGACATTCCGAATGAAATTCAGCATAAGAAATTTTATATTGATTTGGTGAATGAACAGGGAATACCAACACAGAAGATTTATGGTGTTACTCGTAGTATCAATAATAATCTTCATGTGAATTTCGGCGTTAAAAATCTATATCACCGTATGATATTCACGGCTTGTGCTTTGGTTGCACAGAGATACGGAGCAAGACTTGAAAAGTTAAAGGATTGTGAGTTTTCACTTCTTCATATACAGATACTCAATACGATTCATAAATCTTTGGAAGATAGCAAGCAACATAATATGAAACTTCATATTCTTGAGGAAGTCTATGCAAAGATAGATATGAACTATTCCGAAAATCAGAAAGCCATCAATGATTTTATCAATGACGTTTGTACCATATCCGATTGCGTTAATTCTAATGAATGGCGTGGTGAAGATGTAATGGGTATCTTTTTCAATGAGTTCAATCGATATAAGAAAAAATCTGAAGCAGGGCAGGTTTTCACTCCTGAACACATTACATCATTTATGTATCGTCTGCTTGATGTAACACAAAATGATTATCTTGGTGATTTTACTTGTGGTTCAGGTGCTTTTCTTGTCAAGGGTATGTCCAATATGATGCGTGAAGCAGGTGGATATGATACCAATAAGGCAAAAGAAATACGTAAAGGTCATTTATTCGGTATTGAGTTTGATAAAGAAATTTATGCTCTTGCCTGTGCGAATATGCTTATTCATAAAGATGGTAAAACCAACCTTGACCAAAACGATATGAGAACAGATTCAGCGTGTGAATGGATTAAATCTAAGCCTATCACAAAGGTTCTGATGAATCCTCCTTATGAAAATAAGTATGGCTGTATGACCATTGTTGAAAATGTTCTTGATTCTGTAAAAGCAGGTACGGATTGTGCTTTTATCTTGCCTGATAAGAAACTCGAAAAAGCATCTAAAACACAAATTAAGCGTATCTTGTCAAATCATAAAATTACAAAGATTATTAAACTGCCTGAACCTTTATTCTTTGGGGTGGGTGTTACTACTTCTATCTTTGTATTCAAGACAGGACAACCTCAGAACGGACAGGAAATCTTCGGATGTTATATTGAAGATGATGGTCTTGAAACTGTTAAGAATGAGGGCAGACAGGACATTAAGCATAAGTGGAAGGCTATCGAAGATTATTGGATTGACAGTATCAGTAAACTTCGTGACACAAAACACAACACAGCACAGTGGATAAATCCTGAAAAACATTTGTCATATCAGATGCCTGAAAAGCCTTTTGAGATCTCAGAAGAAGATTTCAGGAAGGCGGCTATGGATTATATTTGTTTCAAGAAGGGCATTGATACCAAAAAATTTGGTGAGAAACTGCTTAATACTGTTCTGTATGGTAGTGAAGTTACATCTGATGATACTGGTGTTAATATAAAGATAGGTGGTGACAAGGATGATTGATACAAGCGGATGGGGCAAGTTCAGAGTTGGTGATTTGTTTGATATGTCGTTATCAAAGGATGATATTCAGCCTAAATCTATTAAAGATGGTAATGTTCCTTTAATATCATCGGGTAAAACTAACAACGGTATAGTTGCATACATTCAAGATGATAAAGCCACTATTCAAGGAGCAAAAACCATTACTGTTGATATGTTCGGCAAAGCATTTTATCAAGCGAATCCGTATTACTGCGTTTCACACGGCAGAGTAAATATACTTACTCCGAAATTTGATATAAATGAATGTATCGGAATATTTGTTTCAAGTGTTATTGAAAAAGTTTCTGATAAAAAATATAAATTTGATAATATGTGTACAGGAACAAAATTAGCCGAAGACATTATTTATCTACCTATCACGTCGACGGGTGAACCCGATTGGCAGTATATGGAAAGATATATGAAATCTATTATGGATAAATCAAATCAGATTATAACTGATTTGCAGATTGGAGTATGAGTGATATAACAAGACCGAAGACAAAAGATGCATGGGCAAGGTCATTCAGAATTCGTAAGGATTTAGGAACAAGACTTGATAATTATTCGAATTGGAGTCATATTCCGAAGACTGTTATTGTCGAACTTGCTCTTGAAGAATGTCTGAATAAGGTTACTCCTGTGAAAAAGACGGCGAAAACGAAACCTAAATAGTAGAAAAAATAACCCTCAACATCTTTATGATGAAGATAGTTTTGTTATTTTCAGCCTTAAATTAATGACATTACTTTCTCTAAAAATGATTATTTACGAGGATGAGACATTTTTTTGCAATTAATTATTTTGGCTTCAAAAAATTTCTTACCAGAACAACTGTCAACTTAATTCAATTAATCATGATATTTCATAAAAAAGTGATTTAATAATTCATATATATATCTTTTTTTTGCAAGCCTTTTATCTATACCGCCACCGAATCTAGATATTGGTGGAAGAATTTCTGCAATTTCTGCATCTGTAATATTAAAATGACCATTTTGGATTGCCGTATAAATTAAATCCTTTGTTTCAGGCATTTTTAAATTTTCACGAGCAACTATTTGAGCTAATTCTTTGGCTTTCTGTTCATCCCGAAATTTAATCCAAGCTTCATAAGTATCTTCTGTATCATCCAGTTGCTTAATAAACATTTCAATCAATTCTTTTTTAGGTCTAAGCTCAAGATTTGAATTGATAGCTCGAAATATATCTACAGGAATTTTTTTATTCTTGTGCCGTTCTTTTTGATATTTCGCTACAAGAGCCAAGACATAATCAATATTCACAACGATATTACGCACCAAATCCATTTCAAAAACAATATCAGAAGCTACGTTTTCTTTAGCTGTAATAACTTTAAACTCTTCATGTAAATCCGTATATATAGCCAAATAATCTTGCATTTCAGCCTCTGTAAAAATTTCGCCACCTGAAATTCATCAAAAGATTTTAATATGTTATAAAGTCTTAAAATCGCACCAAACAATATTATGAAATCCTTTTTTCGTTCTTCTGAAATCATGTTGACAGGCAAAGAATATTCGGTTTTAAGCTTTTCAACATTTTCTTTATACCCCAAATGATGATTCTCAATTTTTCCATCATCACTTTTATCATCATACCCATTGTAATAATCTTTATATAATTTTAATAAAACGATACCTGATGCAGTTTCATCACCAAAAAGAGATATAGCGTCATCAACTTCTTTGCGAAGATTCCTAAAACATACAATATTTCCATATGCTTTGACACTGTTTAAAATACGATTAGTTCTTGAAAATGCTTGTATCAATCCGTGCTGTCTTAAATGTTTATCTACCCAGAGTGTATTAAGTATTGTTGCATCAAATCCGGTAAGAAACATATTTACAACAATAAGAATATCAATTTCACCATTTTTCATACGAAGAGATAAATCCTTATAATAATTTGAAAATCGAGTGTTTGACACATCAAATGATGTCCCAAACATTTTGTTATAATCATGAATAGTTTTCTCAAGATATAGTCTATCATCTATGGATAAAGCATCTGTCGAATCAGAATCTTCGTCAATAAGATAATTGCCATCTATATCTTCTTCCTTATTTATTCCGCAAGAGTAGATAAGAGCAATTTTTCGATTTAACTTGGGATCAATATTCATTTGCCGCTTAAATTCTTCGTACCATACTTTTGCGGCGTTAATAGACGATACAGCAAAAATAGAATTAAAACCTTTACGGTTAATACTTTCTCTTTTTTCCTCATGCCCTTTTGTTACATCTTTTATATTAGTTATTGCATTAAATTTATATGCCGAAGAATTTCGCATTGTCTTTTGGTCAAAATGTGTAAGTATGTAATGAACCACTGTAGATACTCTGTTTTCAGCGAGTAAAATTTTTTCATCATCAATATCTTCAATAAGAGAATTGTCCGCATTGTTTGTTTTAGTCGTATTATAATAATCGATTCTAAACGGGAGCACGTTTTTATCATTAATTGCATTTACTACCGTGTATATATGTAATTTTTTACCCAAAGCCTGTTTCGTAGTTCTAAGGGTTGGATGTTTTCTGTTTGACCTTGAATTAGCAGTAAACACCGGCATGCCTGTAAATCCAAAACATATTTTTTAAACGCCTTCGTAATTCTATTATGTGAGTCACCAAAATGACTACGATGACATTCATCAAAAATTAAAACAACATTTTTATTATAGATCTCATGTGTCTGATTACGTTTTATAAAAATATCCAACTTTTGAATTGTAGTAACAATAATTTTACATACAGGATTTGAAATTTGTTGTTCGAGAATCTTAGTACTTTTATTTCCATTTGCAGTACCTTTTTGAAATCTGACATATTCTTTCATGGTTTGATAATCCAAATTATTTCTATCGACTATAAACAAAACTTTATCAATATAATCAAGTTTTGTTGCTAATTGAGCTGCTTTAAATGATGTAAGAGTTTTTCCTGAACCTGTCGTGTGCCAAATAAAACCGCCTGCATCAATCGTTCCAAATCTATTATAATTATTAGCGATTTGAATTTGATTTAAAATTCTCTCAACAGCCGCAATTTGATATGGTCGCATCACAAGCAAATTTTCATCGGCTGTAAAAACACAGTATCTTGTAATAATTTTTAAAAGTGTTCCCTTTGCAAAAAATGTTTTTGTGAAATCAACTAGATCCAAAATAGTTTTGTTCTCCGCATCAGCCCAAAAAGATGTAAATTCAAAAGAATTAGAACCAGTTTTTACAGCTCTACGTTTCACATTATAATTTTCCACATGATTAAATCTTGTCGTATTAGAATAATATCTTATGTGCGTTCCGTTACTGATAATAAAAATTTGTATGTATTCAAATAGACTATTATCGACTTCAAAAGAACCCCTTTGGTACATTTCAATTTGATTCAATGCTTCTTTGATAGCAATTTCCCTGTGTTTTAATTCACAATGAACAAGAGGCAAACCATTGATGAGAATAGTTACATCATATCTATTACTAAAATTACCATCTCCTTGATATTGACTGATGACCTGAAGTTTATTGCGATAAATATTATATTTGTCGATCAATTTTATATTTGTAACCCGACCGTCATCATATGTAAAAGAAAAAGACGAGCTATCGTCTTGAGTACATTAAATCAATTTTGTTTTATTCTTTATCTCTGTGCTTTTTTTCAAGATATTATCCAAATAAATTCTTTGCCACTCAGCATCTGTAAATTTTATATTGTTCAACCCTTCCATACAAACACGAAGATTAGCAATGACATCGTCAATTTTATGAATATTAATATACTTATAACCTCGAATTTGTAATTTCTAAATCATATCTTTTTCAAAATCTGCCTCGGATTGATGATAAATTCTATTTTGAATTTTCGGAGCATATTCATCCACTACTGTCATCTCGTCAGATGATAAAAGCAAATCATAATTGCTCATGCTGTTTCACTCTACAATTTCTCAAAGCACTAGTGCTTTTTCTTTTAAAATCATTTTAAGCAATTCATCGCGATAATACTCATACCGCTGATGACCAAATTTTATTTCAGCAGGAAGATCTTCGAAAATATTGTTTGTTAGAGCGTTGAATTTATCGAGAATTTCGACTGCACGATCTTGTTTTTCAATATCAGAAATGGGGATTTGCAATTTTTTTAATGCCTCCATATTGACAGAAAAAAAAACTTTCCTGATGTAAATGATTTTTACACCACATTTATATCTTGTTTAAAAGAACCTTTTACTGAGAAAAATATAAACCACTGGTTTCCAAGACGACCTATTTTTACCAAAGCATGTTCACTAACAACTGCTGTTGTGGCTAATATAATAGAATTTGCTTTGAATAATTGTTTTTTTTATCGCTTTTGCAAACACCTTTCGAATTGCTGATGATAAAACATGACCATTGGCTCTAATATCTTCCGTTCTAAACCAATCAATAGTACCATTTTCTCAGTACTCAGCGTTAGATTTTGACGATGTATAATCATTTTTTAGATCAAATACATATGCAATAAGATAACATTTGGCATTGTTACTGTAAAACGTCAACAATTCATCCCAATAATACTCAAACTGTTTTTCCCGTAATTCTAATTCACTTTCTAATTCACTAGGTAGCGTTCACATAAAAAGCAAGTCAAAAATAAAAGCAAGGGAGAAGGTAGAAATGAAAATAGAATCAAGTTTATCATAACGAGTAAAAACTTTTCTAAAACGTTTTTATCTCAGGAAATATCGTTCGATAATATTACGATGTTTATAAAGTTGTCGACCATAACTCCAAGGCAACTTACGATTTTTTTTTAGGAGGAACAACTGTCTTAAACCCGTAATCCTTAGCTAAAGCTAAAGTTTTATCATTTTCGTAAGCTCTGTCCATCAGGAGATAATTATTATTTTTGGAATAAATGGATTCAATCAACTTTCTTTCTTCAGGAGCATCGTAAGAATTGCCAGGAGACAAACGAAAAACCACTGGACATGAAAAAGTGCAACATAGGTGCAACTTATTTGTCAGACCCCTCTTGAACGTCCAATGCTTTGTTTCTGATTCTTTTTATTCTTGTTTGCATCTGGACTCACCTTTATGCTCGTACTATCGATAAAAAGTATATTAAGCAGTTTTTGCTTTTTCATAGCTTCTAAAATTTTGGCAATAATTTTGGTAATCGTACCGTTCTTCGACCATCTACTAAATCTCATATAAATTGTGTGCCAGTTTCCATATTTTTTTGGTAATGCCCTCCATTTGCAACCATTCTCTACTATGTAAAGCATCGCACACATGAATTGGTAGTTTGATATCTTCGCCGGTTTCCTCGCTATCGGCATTAATCCCTCTAGCTTTTTATATTGTGTTTTTGTCAGTTTCATATTTCTATCTTATCACTTTTTCTCTTTGCTCAATATATTTTTATTTTATGTGAACGCTGCCTAGAAAAGACATTCCAACACAAAAGCTCGGAGAAGATAAGATAAAATGATTGAATAGCTTTAATTAAGTAATAAAAATAAAGCTAAAAAATTTTGGCTTTATTTTTTTTATGGTAAAATAATCTGTGAGGGAATTAATTTTTATAAAAAATTTTGATTACCTCTTGACAAATAAAAAATCTTAGTTTAGAATTAATGTTGTGGAGGGAAAAAAAGACGTCGTGAAAAAAAGACGTCGTGAAAAAAAGACGTCGTTTTTTTTTATTGATTAATATTTTTTTTATAAAAAGGGAGAAAATTAAAGTGGAAATAAAAAAAGATCAGGGTATTCAACCTGAAAATTTTAATGAGACAATAGATCAGTTCTGTTCAGTTTTAATGAAAATGCCATCGTTTTGTGTTTATTTAATGTCTTCTGAACAGGAAAAGTTAAAATTAGTCGAATCTGAGCTTATTAAAAATTTGTTTTCTAATTTGAATGCAAAAAACAAATTTACAAATGATTCTAGGTTGATATCACGCTTTGAGATGTATGCTGACACTCTAGTTTGTAAAGCAAAAAATGACAATTATGAAATGCAAGTGTTTGAACAAAAGTATAATTGCAGCGTTGATGATGTTATAATTAAGCCGCCAGATATCAGTACGCAGGGCTTAGAGCTTGAGGAAATGACGAATCGTGTTTTTTTGAAGCAGTTTATAGGACTGACAGTTACTAAAAATAAACTGTTTTGTGCAATGCCGGAATGGAAACGTATATGTCTGTTTCTCTGCGGTTTTGTTGTTGGTGTTTTAGGAATCAGTGGTATCGTTAAAGGTATATCAGAGCGTTCAATATCTATGTGTTTTTGGGCTATTTTATATATGTTTATTCTTGCATCTTTCATTTGTTCTTTGATCTTTCATTGGCCGCTTTTTGTACTAATTGTATCGTCAATTATTACAGGTATTGCAACAATTGTGTTCCTTGTCGTCGATACTCTTTTATATGTGTCGATTCACAAGATTCGCCAAAGATCAGGTAAAGATATTGATACTTTTTTTAATCTTGTCGATAAAATCAACCGATATCTTGATACATCTGATCTTCCGCCAAAAGAAACATCTTTCAATCAAAAAGGAATTTTTAATGATTCATCGATAGACAATAAAATAAAAGATGTAGAAACGAAAGAGGATAAAAAAAAGAAATCAAATCTGAATCCGAATATAGAAGGAAATGATTATATAAAAGAATAGATTATATAATCGACATGCAACCGAGCGGTGAAAAATTTATTTAATATGTTTGATTTAGGCAGCGTTCATATTAAGTTGATTTATTTTTATTTTATGTGAACGCTATTTAGATGACGTCAAATTGAATGACGTCATTTTTTTGTTCAGAAGAATTATTGTAGTGCGTCTAAATTAAGCCTTGAAAATAATATTTTTGATTGTCTTTTATGTGTTGCCAATGATATCTAAAATAATATTTATTTCGTAGCTAATTGCATAATATGTTACTATAATTTCGTAATTTTATTTTTTGGAGGATTTATTTTTAATGGCAAAATTATTTGGAACAGATGGAGTTCGTGGTGTAGCAAATCTGGAATTAACACCAAAAGTTGCTTATGATTTAGGACGCGCTGGTGCATTTGTTTTATCTGATTTTTTAAAATATAAATCAAAAATTTTAATTGGCAAGGATACACGAATTTCAGGAGATTTACTTGAAGCCGCATTAATATCAGGGATTTGTTCTGTTGGAATTGATGTGGATTTAGTCGGAGTAATTCCAACACCCGGAATAGCTTACCTTACAAAAAAAAATAATTATGCTGCAGGAATAATGATTTCGGCTTCGCACAATCCTTTTTATGATAATGGAATAAAATTTTTTAATAAAAATGGCTATAAATTGTCAGATGAAATAGAAAATAAAATCGAAGAGATGATTTTTGATAAATCGGATAATCTACCAAAAGTAACGCATGAAAAAATCGGTTCGCTCTTCTATAAATATAATTTGCTTGATGATTATGCGGATTTTTTGGAAAATTCTTTTGGATATTTAGATTTAAGTGATTTTAAAATAGCATTGGATTGTGCAAACGGGGCAACGTTTAAAATTGCCAGTCGAATTTTTAAAAATTTAGGAGCAAAAGTTTATGTAATAAATAATCAACCAGACGGAATAAATATAAATTTAAATTGTGGTTCAACGCATATTGCTGGTTTGGTGAAATTTACGTTTGAAAATAATTGTGATATAGGATTTGGATTTGATGGCGATGGCGACAGATGTTTAATAGTTGATAGTAACGGAAAAATTATTTACGGCGACGAGATTTTGTCGATAATTGGTTGTTACATGAAATCAAAAAAAACATTAAAACAAAATACGATTGTCACCACTATAATGAGTAATTTAGGATTATTTATGATGGGGAAAAAAGAAAAAATAAATATAATAAAAACGAAAGTCGGCGACAGATATATTTTAGAAGAAATGTTGAAAGATAATTATAATCTAGGCGGTGAGCAATCGGGACATATTATTTTGTCTGATTATAATACAACAGGGGACGGAATTTTAACTGCACTTTATGTTTCTAAAATTATGTTTGAAGGTGGAAAAAAAATTTGTGATTTAAATAATATGCAAGTTATGCCGCAAGTTTTGGTAAATGCAAAAGTAAGTAATGTAAAAAAAAATGATTATTTGTCTAATATAGAAATTAAAAATGCGATAAAATCTCTTGAAAATGAGTTTGGAGAAGCGGGCCGCATTGTGATTAGACCGTCGGGAACCGAGCCAGTGATTAGAGTTATGCTTGAGGGACAAAATAAAAATTTATTAAATCAAGCAGCCATGAACTTGGCAAATTTAATCGAAAAAAAATTAAAATAAAATATTTGGAAGGGATAATTTATGTGTGGAATAATTGGATTTGTGGGTAATGAAAGTGCATGTTCATTTTTGTTGAGCGGATTGGAAAAATTAGAATATCGCGGATATGATTCTGCGGGAGTTGCGATACATGACGGAAAAAAAATAAATATATTAAAGGCTAAAGGTAAGCTGGCTGAGTTGGGAAAAAAAATTGAAGCTAAAAATTTGATTGGGAATGTTGGAATTGGACATATGCGTTGGGCAACTCATGGAAAAGTTTCGGAGGAGAACTCGCATCCTCAATCGAGTTTAAATAATAAAATTGCTTTGGTGCATAACGGGATAATCGAAAATTATCTTGAGTTAAAAAATGAATTTGATAAAAATATTTTTGTTTCTGATACGGATACAGAAGTTATCGCGCATTTAATTTATAAATATTATGATTGGACGGGAATTTTGGATAATTTTATAGATGCTGTCTATTTTGTTTTGAAAAAATTAAAAGGTTCGTATGCTTTGGCGATTATGTGTGAAGATTTTAAAGACAAAATATTTGCCGTGAAAAAAGATAGTCCATTGGTTATTGGAATCGGCGAAAATAAAAATTTTGTTGCTTCGGATATTTCGGCTTTTATTAAATATACGAATGAAGTTTGTTATTTAAATGATAATGAATTGGCAGTGCTTGATGAGAAAAATATAAATATTTTTGACGAGAATAAAAATGTTTTAGAAAAAAAGGTTTTTAGTGTTGATAAGGAAGTAAATAATTTGGGAAAAGGCAATTATGATTCTTTTATGCTGAAAGAAATTTTTGAGCAACCAAAGGTTATAAAAAATTTTTTAATAGATAATAGCGAAAATTTTTTAGACGAAATAAATTTGGACGAAAAAATTTTGGATGAGGTTGAAAGGATTTATTTAATCGGATGCGGAACGGCATATTATGCTTGTTTGATGGGAGAAAAAATATTGAGTAAATTAAATTTATTTGTATCGGCACAACCGGCGAGCGAATTTAGATATAGTGATTTAGTTTTAAATAAAAAAAGTTTAGTAATAGTTGTTTCGCAATCAGGAGAAACTGCGGATAGTTTGGCAGCGTTGAGAATCGCAAAAAAAAATGGGGCTAAGATTTTATCGATTGTAAATGTTAGAGAAAGTAGTATTGCGCGTGAATCGGATTTTGTGATTAATATAAATGCTGGTCCGGAAATTTCTGTCGCGAGCACTAAGGCTTTTTCTTTGATGTTAAGCGCGTTTTATATTTTGTCTTGTTGTTTATATAAATATTTTAAAATTATCTCGCATAATGAGTTTTTGGATTTAAAAAATGATTTGAAAGAAATTCCTGAATTAGTTGAAAAGGTTTTAAAACAGCATGAAAAAATAAAAAGCGTGGCTGAAAAATATTTGTTGAGTAAAAATATTTTTTATCTCGGAAGAAATTTAGATTATGTAATTGCACTTGAAGGAGCACTTAAATTAAAAGAGATTGCTTATTTAAATGCCCAAGCATATCCATCGGGAGAATTAAAACATGGACCAATTGCTTTAATTGATGAATCAAGTTTGATTGTTGGAATCGTCACACAAAAAAATATTTTTGATAAGACATTAGGTAATCTGGAAGAATGTAAAGCGCGAGACGGAAAAATTTTTGTGATTACGCAGTATGAAAACGAAAATTCGAAAGATGCGGCTGATGACATTTTTATTTTGCCAGAGTGTAATCAAATTTTTATTCCGTTGTTGGCAAATATTTGTTTACAATTATTTGCTTATTATATCGCAAAAAATTTAGGACGAGATATTGATAAACCAAAAAATTTGGCTAAATCTGTTACGGTTGAATAATTATTTAATTATCGACAAAAAAAAGCTGACAAAAATCAGCCTTTTTTTATGCGATTTTTTATTATTTTTACTTTTTATCCAAATCTACCAACTACAGAATCAAAATTTAATTTCATCGTCTTGTTTTTTGCAAGATTGTACGGT
The DNA here is from genome assembly GCA_946415665.1 of uncultured Clostridia bacterium. Classification (GTDB taxonomy): domain Bacteria; phylum Bacillota; class Clostridia; order Lachnospirales; family CAMVHY01; genus CAMVHY01. Next base: position 162 of record CAMKTI010000017.1, on the reverse strand, counting down.
ACCAACCGAAAGAATCATAGGCAAATTGTCGTTATGCCCTTGATTACATTTTTCATGTTTTTTATTTAAACAACTCAAATGATGCTCTTCGCTCTTGTCACACCGCGGACAACAGTAAATATATACTCCGTTCTCGTTTATCATTTTGGCTGCTTTTACTGT
>CAMKTI010000016.1 GCA_946415665.1 uncultured Clostridia bacterium | reverse complement strand
TTGAATTATTTAAATTTGGATGACCAAAAAAAAATCCGGCAAATAATTTTTGACGGACTGAAAAAAAATAATATAAGTCTAAAATTAATTTTATATGTCATGCGTGAACAAGGAATAATAAGTGGCGATGATAATTATTTTATAAAATCTACGGCGAGCAAAATTTTTTATGATAAAGTTGAAAGCGGAGAAATAAAAGTTGATTTTTTTAATTTTGATCCGTGCACGGCATCGGCAATCGTTTTAGATGTGGATAACGGAGATGTTTTAGCGGCTGTAAATTATCCGTCGTATGACAGTAATAAATTACTTGGAAATCAATCGAATGAGTATTTTAATAAAATATTATTTGCTGCGAATACACCAATGGTAAATAGAGTTTTTATGGAACCAAGAGCGCCGGGATCGACTTTTAAAATGATAACGGCTTTAACGGGCTTAGAAAAAGGTGTAATTGATATAAACACTAATATTTATGACGAATTAAGTTTTAAAAAAGCGGGTCGTCCGTATTGTAAATGTTGGGCGAGAAGTTCGCATGGAAGTTTGGATGTTGCGCATGCTCTTGAAGTTTCGTGTAATTATTTTTTTTGTGAGACGGCGTATCGGCTCGGAAATAGTAGAAATAATAATTTACTTGACGGAATTTCTGATTTAAATTATTATATGCGTGAATTTGGCTTGGATGACAGGACAGGAGTTGAAATTGGTGAGCTTTATGATTTTTCTGAGCCGGGAGTGTCAAATATTTCGTCGCCGGATTATAAATCAAAAGTAAAAAATGCTTGGTATGACGGAGATACGGTTAGGACAGCGATCGGACAAGCCAAAAATAATTACACGGCCGCAAATATGGCAAAATATATTAATACGTTAGCGAGTGGCGGAAAAAGATTTAAATTAAACCTGGCAAAAAAATTAATTGATTGTAAAGATAATTTAGTAAAAGATTTTGAGCCGGTATTAGAAAAAGAATTGGATTTAAAACCAAAAAATTTAGATGCGGTTTATAAAGGAATGTTATTAGTCACGGGAGGAAATCGTGGAACTGGAAGAGCAGTGTTTAAAGATTTTGGTATAAAAGTTGCTGGAAAAACTGGGACGGCGCAAGAAAATAATAATCGACCGGATCATGTTTCTTTCGGAGGATTTGCACCGTTTGAAGAGCCAAGAATTGCTGTTTATGTTTTGGTTCCGTTTGGGGATACGAAATTAATGTCTGCGCCGGCGTCTAAAATTGCGCGCGAGATTATAAATTATTATTTTAAATTGGATTATGAAAAAAAATTTGATAGTAGTGGAGATTGTTTAGTTGAGTAAAAAATAATTTAGTGAGGATTTTTTATGAATGAGAATATTATTTTTAAAGCGAGTAAAAATAAATTGACAGTAGTTTTTAATGATGGAAAAAAAAATTTTAATTTTAATGAAGTAAGCAATAGTTTCTGTGAGAGATTAGATAAATCAGAGAAGTTTTTTTGTGGTAAGAATAAAATTGATTTTGATATAGAATTTAAAGGTCATGATTTTTCGAGCGAGCAAAAAGAGAAATTGACTAGTATTTTTTATGATAAGATAAAGATGGATCTTGATTTGCACAAAAAAAATTTTGAAGTAAAAAAAAATCATGATGTTGCAGATAATAAAGATTTAAAAAGTATTGTTTGTAAAAATTCGTTGAGGAGCGGACAGTTTTTGCATTATGATGGAAATGTAATTTTAATTGGCGATGTAAATTCAGGAGCTGAAATTGTTGCAACGGGAAATATATTCGTTATGGGGAAAGTAAAAGGTATGTTGCATGCTGGAATAAATGGTGATAAAAACTGTATTATTACAGCGTTAAATATTTTTGCGACGCAAATTAGAATTGCTGATATGATTTCTTGTATTCCGGAAGATAAAATTATTAAGCAGGCGTCACGTGTTTATATAAGTGATGATAAATTATATATTTCGCCGCTTTTGAATTAAGATAAATAGCCTAGAGGAAAAAGTTTTTATGATAAAAAGAATTTTTTGGCCGGATATCTATTGTAAGTCGGTAATGGATATTGATTTTAAAAAAATTTATAAGAATGGTTTCAGAGGATTAATTTTTGATATAGATAATACGATTGTAGGATATGATAATTTTGAAATTAAAAAAGAGATATTTGATTTATTTATTGAGTTAGAAGGAATAGGTTTTAAGATATGTCTTGTTTCTAATAGTTTTAAAAAGCGCGTGGTTTATTTTGAAAATGTGTTAAATATAAAAAGTTTTAATACGGCATTGAAGCCGTTGCCATTTGGAATAATGAAAGGCATAAAATATTTAGGTGTGCCAAAAAATAAAATTGTGATGATTGGAGATCAGATTTTTACGGATGTTATTTGTGCGCGGTTAAATAGTATTTTTGTTGTTTTGGTTGAGCCGATTAAAGAAAGAATTGAATTTGTTAATAAATTTAAGCGTAAGTTGGAATTAAAGATTTTAAATAAATATGTTAAAAAGAAAAAAAAATAAGCTTGGGGGAATTTTTTTATGGCAATGGATGATTTGGGTTCGAGAGGAAGTTTTATTCATGAGTTTATTAATCTTGATTTAGGAGAAAATTTAAATAAGATACATACGAGATTTCCACCGGAACCAAATGGATATTTGCATATCGGACATGCAAAAAGTATTTGTTTTAATTTTGGCTTGGCAGAATTTTATAAAGGCAAATGTAATTTAAGATTTGATGATACGAATCCGGCAAAAGAAAGTGATGAATATGTTAAGGCAATTATAGAAGATATAAAATGGCTTGGATTTGATTGGGAAGATAGATTGTTTTATGCGTCGGATTATTTTGATATTTTTTATGATTGTGCTGTGAAATTAATTAAAAAAAATAAAGCGTATGTATGTGATTTGAGTGCGGAGGAAATAAAAAATTATCGAGGAAGTTTAAACGAGCCGGGAAAGTTAAGCCCGTATAGAAATAGAAGCGTAGAAGAAAATTTAGATTTGTTTGAGAAAATGAAGGCAGGAGAATTTCCGGACGGAAGCAAAACTTTGCGAGCAAAAATAGATATGAATTCGCCTAATATAAATATGAGAGATCCGGTAATTTATAGAATCGCGCGGATTACGCATCATAATACGAAAGATAAATGGTGTATTTATCCGATGTATGATTTTGCGCATCCATTGGAAGATGCGATTGAAAAAATAACACATTCGATTTGTACGATGGAGTTTGAAGATCATAGGCCTTTATATAATTGGTTTGTTAATGAGTGTGAATTTCAAGAAAAGCCAAGACAGATTGAATTTGCTAAGTTGCAATTGTCTCGGACAATTATGGGCAAAAGATATATGAAAGAACTAGTTGAAAAAAAAGAAGTTGATGGTTGGGATGATCCAAGATTAGTTACTATTTCGGGAATGCGACGAAGAGGTTATACGCCGGAAGCAATAAAAAATTTTTGTGAGAAGATCGGTGTTTCGAAAGCAAATAGTATCGTTGATATAAGTTTGCTTGAGCATTGCGTGCGTGATGATTTGAAATTAAAATCGAAAATGGTTATGGCGATTTTAAAGCCGTTGAAAGTTGTTTTGTTAAATTATCCGGAGGGTCAGAAAGAAAAATTAATAATCGAAAATAATCCTGAGCGCGAAGATATGGGAACACGCGAAGTTGTTTTTTCTCGTGAGATTTTTATTGAGCGCGATGATTTTTTGGAAGAGGCACCAAAAAAATTTAATAGATTGACTTGTTCGCAGGAAGTAAGACTAAAAGGCGCGTATTTTATAAAGTGTGAGAAAGTTATAAAAGATGATAATGGAAATATAATTGAGTTGCATTGTGTTTATGATCCGGAGACAAGAAGTGGTAGCGGATTTAGTGGCAGGAAAGTTAAAGGGACGATTCAGTGGGTGTCGGCAAATAAATTTATTAACGTTAGCGTCAGAATTTATGATTATTTGTTAAAAGAAAACGGCGAAAAAAATCCAGATACGCTTGAAATAATAAATAATTGTGTTGCAGAAAAAGAAATCGAAAATGCGAAACTCGGAGATAAATTTCAGTTTATGCGTCATGGTTATTTTACTTTGGATAAAAAATATTCGAGTCGCGAAAATTTAGTTTTTAATAAAATAATTGGCTTAAAAAGTTCGTATAAATAAAAAATATTTTTTTTGGCATAAAAAAACTCGGGGTAAAATCCGAGTTTTTTTTTTGATTTTAATTTTTTATAAAGCGATTTTAAATAAATCTTTATTCGAATCATATTTTATTTCGATTGTCGGATATCCCATTGCATAAGCTCCGACTTGATAAACGTCAAAATAAATTTTTAAACTATTATCAGATAAATAAAATTTAACGTTGTTTATTTCTTTTGAAATAGATTCTAATATGCTTTTAACTGTTTCATCTCCATATTCCCCATATTCTTTTTTTACATAATCTACAAACAAATCATAAATTTTGTTTTCATAGCCATCAGTTAAAATATCATTTAAAGCCAATTCTTTATTATTTTTTAAATCAAACACGTGCGAAATTCTTTCTGTGTCAGGATGAACTCCCTGATTGTTATAATAATTTTCTATCATGATACATAATAAGCCATTTTTATTATAAAAAACGTCAAACGCACTTTCGTAATTTAATGGAGGCAAATCATGCTCTATAAAACCGCCATCATAAGCTTTTGTATTTTCATCGACAGTATTTAAAAATTCCTGTATATCTTTATCCAAAATTTTATTTATCTTATCTACAAAAGCACTATTTAATTTTGGCTCAACTATCGGCTTGCAATAATTTATTTTTGCCCAAGCCTCGTCTGATTTGTTTTTCTTCTCCTCAGAATAATGTTCGGACTCTATTTGAAACTCGCCGGGCTTTTTATTAATTACAATCAAATTATTATTTTTTTCATAACTTGCTCCAAAAATTTCATGTGTTAAATCAATAATTTCTAATCCGACAAATATTTTATCGTCGATAATTTCCGGAACCTGCTTTAAAACTTTTTTTTTCGCGTTAACAAAAATTTCTTTTTGTCCAATATTTATACCGAATCCTGTAAGTCCGCTTCGTATATTCACACATGGCGTATCAAAATTATCAAATGTCACAAGATAATTTAAATTTTCAAATACATCTCTCACGGGAATTAAAATTTCTCCATTTTTATTAATTCCGTTAAAAATTTTATCTTCGATTTTTATCTGACAGATATTCTCAGCAAAAATATTTTTTTCAAAAAACAAACCTACCATAGCAAACAACACCAATAATACAACAAATAATTTTTTTTTAATCATAAAAAACAACCTCCTAAAAATTTTATCTCTTCATTTAGATTATTATTTTTCCACACAAAATTTTATTTATCAACAAAATCTTTTTTTTGCAGAAAAAAAACGGCGGGCAAAGCCGCCGACTTTAATATTTTTATATTACTCTTTAATTCAATTATTCAATTTCACTTCATGGTTATTGTAATGGGTTTTATGGGTTTCCCTAAATATCCTCTAGACTATTTTAGACCATCATCATTATTATTTTGTTCTTTATTATCATTATTTTTTTCTCCGTCTTGATTCATATTGGGCAACGTATTTTTATTGCCAGATTGATCTTGATCTTTTAGACTTTCGTCGTTTACAGTTTTTGTTTCCTTAGCTGTACCAAATACCGGTACAAACGCACCCTCTAAGGTCATATCCTCATTAAATAACATGTTTCCAACAAGAAATTTGGATAATGCTCTTAGCCCAAACAAAACTCCCATAATAATTGATGCAGCCTTGACAGACGAAAGAGATGCTACCGTCAAACCAAGAGCGTTAATCAATGCCGGCGCGAATGCAATTCCACCAATCAATAAACTCAAACACATTATTCCCAGAGATGCAGTTTCCAAAGATTTAGCAACTTTTAATATTCGCTTCTTTTGCTCCATTGCCTGATTATCTTCTGAATTCACGTTCATGAAATTACTATACAAATACACCCCCGAAGCCACCATGCGCGAACCAAAAACTGCTGCAAAAACAATCGGCATAAAACCAAATCCGCCAAGCACCGCCGCTGCAATTCCTAATGCTGTACACGCTCCATACAATACAAGGTTTAATATATTACCTACAATACCTCCTAGAACTCCTGATAATTCTCGAGGATCCAAACGCCTTATGACACCCTTTGCAAGAAAAAATACACCTGCAGCTATTGCACTAATTTTAATCGGAACACCTAATCCAGCAAGTACTCCCAAAAAAGACGCTGGCGCTGCAAATAAAGCAACACCCAATAATATCAAAGCAAACCCGAGCAAAATATAAGATATAAATCTGAAAAAACCGGGTTTCCTCCAACTAAATCTTTCTAATAACTTGCTTTCTTCTTCTTCTTTTTCTTCTTCTCCACCTTCTCGTTCTGACACTTTATTCTTCGCAAAAAATCTCAGTATTTCATCCGTAGCGCGCAAACCAAAAACTACCGCTAAACCAATACCACCTACTGATAAGATCGGTGCAGATGTTACACATAATGCAAAAATCACAGAAAGTACAGTAAAACCGAAATATAACGCTACTTCCGGTACACGCGCTATGTTTTTTTTCCATCGTGCATCAAAAAAATCTCTCCAATCAAAATGAAAACTACCTTTTTCTTTTTCTTTGTTATCGTTTGATGGATTAGCATTTTCAAAACTATTACTCTGAATAATAACCTCTTCCTTTTCCTTTTCCTTTTCCTCTTCCTTAATAATATTTGTCTTATCATGAATATTTGTATTAATAATCTCTATCTTTGGCTTATTATTTTCTTCCTGCATTAGAACTCAATCTCCTTTATATAAACAAAAACTGCAAAAAAATACATGCAACAAAATAAAAAACAAACTTAATATAATTTAAAACAACAGCACTCTCTTAGCATGTCATACTCTTTAAACTTATCAAAAATTAAATTCTCAACTGCCAAAAAAGTCTCTAAATGAATCCACTACAAAACTTATCTTAAACTCTCAATAATTTCTCCCTCTTTGCTTTCTAACACCCCTCCGTATTAATTTTTGTCGATTTGAAAACAGTTTATTTGTAGCATAACGTTTTCTTCCATCATAATAACAAAAAACATTTTTCAAATCAATTTAACAACCAACTCGTGGATTTTTCAATTATATATCATCCAGTACATATTATCCAAATTGAAATTAAATCCACTTATTTTTATTTTAAAACAAAAAATAACGCGTGTCAAGTGTTTTAAATTATTTTTTTTGATTTTTTTTGTGAGGGCTCGTAAATCATCTTAATAAAAAAGGTTTGAGAAAGTTTGTTTTTGAATTTAAACACAAGGTTAATATTTTAACCCTAAAATTTAAAAATTTTTTTAGCGAGAAAAAAAAAATAAAACTGTGTTATGCGCTTTTTTATTTTTATTAGCAATATTTTTTTATGAGAAAAAGAAAAAATGTGTTTTTTGAATTAAAAAATAATAAATCGTTTGTGATAAGTACTTTAAAAGTCAAAAAAATAACCATGTAATAAATTGAAAAAAAACTTGGTTTTAACATGATTTTGTTATGTAAAATAGATAATTAGATAAGCCATAAATTTTTTTAACACAAATAATGCATAAGTTAATATGGAGAAGTCTCGGGGAAAAATAATTATTCTCGAGATTTTTTTATTTAAAAAGCAAACTTGTAATACATTTCAAAAATTTATGTTCTTTGTCAAACAAATCTATTGTCAACAAATAATTTTCATGTTTATCAGAAAATATATTTTGATTGTCACAAGTCAAATTTATTTTCAATGGCTGAATATTTTCGCTGTTTGGATTTAAAATCTCAAAATTATTTCGCAAACACATATCCGCATCAAACTTATTTAATCTAATTACAAAATTAAATTTATCCGGATAAAAATATTTTTGTTTACAGTCGAGATTTAAAATTGAATTATTTAAATCAAATTCAGATTTCACTACATTAAATAAATTGTCTAATGTTACGTCAACAAAATAATTTTCGTGAGCAAAGTTATATTTTTTTCGTGCAATAGCAAAAATATTTATTGTGCCCAAAATAAAAACACTAATTAATACCATAGAAATTATTATTTCTAAGTAAGAAAATCCATTTAATAACTTTTTGGTTTTAAATTTAAATTTATTATTTGTCATGAAAAATTGTCATCTCCATTTTTTTTTGATATCATGCGAGTCAAAACTTTAAGACTGGAGGTTTTAAATTGAAACTAATAAAAACAAAATCATTTTGGTTTTCACTTTTATCTCTTGCAATTCCAATGGCGCTTCAAGATTTAATAAAAAATGGTTTAAATCTTGTTGATAACATTATGGTTGGAAAAGCATCAGAAATTTATTTAGCGGCTATTAATCTCGCAAATCAGCCGTTTTTTTTGTTTTCAATTATAATTTCCGGATTAGCAAGCGGCGGTTCAATTTTAATTTCACAATATCATGGCAAAGAAGATTTTAATGCAATAAATAAAATTATTTCCATTACACTAGCGATTGCATTATTTTTTTCGCTAATATTTACTTTTGGGATTATTTTTTTTCCTGAGTTTGTGATGCAAATTTTTACAAACGAAACTGAATTAATTTTAAATGGCAAAAGATATTTAAAAATTATAGGCTGGACCTATTTATTATTTGGAATAAGTAACGCGATTTTGTTAGTTTTGCGCAGCTTAAAATTAATACAAGTAACTTTGTATGTAAATATAATTTCGTTTTTGATAAATGTAATTTTGGATTACGCATTAATATTTGGAAAGCTAGGTTTTCCCAGAATGGAAATAGAAGGCGCAGCGCTTGCAACTTTTATTTCGAGATTATTCGAAATGATAGCGATGGTTATATATATTTTTGTTTGCGATAAAAGAATTAAATTAAAAATTAGAGATATGTTTGCGTTGGACAAAATTTTATTAAAAGATTATTTCAAATACGGTATGCCAGTTGTTATAAATGAATTAATTTGGGGAATTGGAATAATAGCTTTTTCTGTTATACTTGGAAGACTTGGCACTCAAACAGTTGCAGCTTCAAGCGTAAGTTCTGCAGTCGAGCAGTTTGTTACAGTTGCTATAACCGGGATTGCGAATGCAACTGCAATTTTAGTTGGAAATGAAATTGGTGCCGGGAAAAAAAAATATGCAAAACAAATGTCGGAAACATTATTGTTTTTCTCGATAGTTTTTGGTACAGTGCTAGGGTTAATATTTTTTATCTTACGATCTCCGATGGTTAATTTTTATAATTTGGCGCCACAAACTAGAAAATTAGCCATGAATTTTATGGCAATAACATCTTTCTTAGTTTTAACGGATTCTATAAGTGTCATAACAATAAATGGAATTTTACGTGGCGGCGGAGACACAAAATTTGTAATGTGGCTTGATATTTTAGCGATTTGGCTTGTATCTTTGCCGTTTAGTGTGTTATTCGCATTTATTTTGCGCGTACCATTGGAATTGATTTTTTTTACTTTAAGGTCTGATGTTGTTGTGAAAGTTGTCGTTTGTTTTTTTAGACTAAAAAATGATAAATGGATAACAAATGTTACACGTGATAAAAGATAAAGTTTGATTTTTAGGTAGTGCTCACATAAAATAAAAGTAGATTGACTAAAGAAAAAGAAGTGATGAGGTAGAGATATGCAACTACCCCACTGAATTGTAATTGCCTTTGCCAATGTTAGTATAAGTTAAGGCTTTATCGTTTCCATCATGTTATCGAGAATATTTTCTTGGCTTTTAAACGTTGGCGTGGCATTGTCGCTCGTTATGCTGGGAAACTCTTGATACCTCCATTACCTCTGTTTTTTTGCATTGTATCTTTGTGTTGTTTTGATTTGTTTTTTGTTTTTTGTTTTTTCTCATGTAGACACTATTTAGCAAAACATAATTTGTAAATAAAATAAATCTGTTGAAGCAAATTTTTATATGTACTAAATAAGTATTAAAATAAATCTGTTTAAGTTTTTTTTATATTGGGGGTTATCTTTTTTGATTGATATTGTATTTATTGGTATTTTAGCGATATTTGGAGTATTATTTTTTTATCTCATATTAAAGTTGTTCTTTTTATAAAAATATAAAATTAGTGAGAGTTCGGGTGAAAGATTTAAAATGAATTTTTTATTTTTGATTGGGATTGTCTTAGGATATTTATTTCTCAATTTTGATAAAATGCTGGTTGGAAAAAAAGATATGGAAAAGGCGTGGGCAAATGCTAATAAACAAATCGAAAATCGTTTTGATTTAATGTTAGATTTAAAAAATATCTTTCAAAACGTTGATATTAAAGAAAAAAATCATTTGGAAGATATCATGCGGGCAAGAAATAATTATTTGAGAGCCGAAACGATTTCAGAGATTACAAGATCAAACAGACAATTAAATTCTGCTTTAAGGTCATTTTTTTTGGCACTTGAAAATCATCCTGATTTAAATCAAAGCATTTCAGTCCGTGAATTTAAAAATCAACTATCTAGAATTGAAATGAGATTAATTAATGCGTTTAAAAGTTATAATATGTGTGTCAAAAAATATAATGGCTATGTTCAAATGAATCCAAATAGATTTTATGTTAGATTTTTTGGTGTCTATAAAATAAAATATTTAGAGAGTGATATGTTAGAGTTTACTTTAAAAAAAAAAAACAAAAGCGAAAATTAAGTGCTGAATTTCTAAAACAAAACAAATTAAAATTTAGTTTTTATAAAAAAAGATTGAAAGCCTATCTTTTAATGCCATTAAGTTAAGATTGCTTTTTTTTGCTTTCTTTTATTTTTTAACTTAGATTTTTTTGTGTGCAGATAAACTTTTTGGCAAAAAAATATTTTTTTTACAAAAAAAATCTTGACAAGTAAAAATTTTTTTGGTAAAGTGAAGACGGAGATATTTATTGACGTCGGTATTTATTGACGTCGGTATTTATTGACGTCGGTATTTATTGACGTCGGTATTTGTTGACGTCGGTATTTGTTGACGTCATTTTTTTTATTTGATCTTTTTTATTTGATCAAAATTATAGGAGGGAAGTAGGATGAAAAAAAACATAGAGTATGGAGCTGAAAAATTAAATTCACTGGAGAAAAAAAATGAACCGATAGAATGTCACGAGCTTTTTAAAGATGAAGATGGTGACAATCTACGTGATTCGTATTCAAAAAAATTATTTATATATAATATGTTTGTATCTCCATTTATTATGTGTTTTAAGTGTGCATTTTTTGAAACCAACAGGTCTAATAATGATATAGAACTAAACTTGAAAAAATTGAAAGCAAAAACATCCAGTGCAGAGACGGTGAACGATGATAATAGCAATAATAATAATATGTATGGTAGCGTTAGTAGCAGTGGTTATGTAGCAAGAACGAATGCTGATAATTATAGTGGTCGTATAACAAAATGGGATAGATTTTGGGCATTCCTTTTTCTTTTAACATTTATTTGTGGAGTTGCCGGTTTAGCAGTCGGTATAGTGTTGAATTTGTTGGTTTTAAAAATTATTGCAGTAGTTTTACTCGTGGCGTGGCTTTTTGGTTCTTATAAGTGTGCCACAACTATAAAAGATAGTGCAACGTATTATGTTCAGGTAAGATCTAGAAAAGAAGAAAATCAAAATGGGTATGAAGAAGAAAAAATACTCCTCGAGAATAACAAACATGTATTTACTAAAAATGATCACAATTGGTATTTGCTTATAGTAGCTAGACCGTTTGATAAAGAAAAATCAAATTTAAATATAGTTCCTATACGAGATAATTTTCCAGATGGTCTTGAATTTGATAGATTACGCATTAACGAACCACGGGAGTAAATATAAATTGGGATCAAAAATAGCGTTCGATTTAAATTATAAAAGAAGTGAAAACATGTTGATTGTTTTTGCTTTTTTGTTTTTAAGTTAAATTTTTTAATTTAATCAAAATTATATATGAGAAAATTAAATGAACGTTAACATTAAAGACAATGACTCTTCAGATAACATTCATATAAATTAAAAAAAATATTTTAAGGTATACTGTGAAAATTGTGCTGTGTATCAATCGTACATCAAAAAAAATTTATGTATAACCTGATTATCAAATATTTTTAGTTGCTTTTTATTTTTACATATCAAATCATTATAAAAATTTTGTGTTAAAAAATTATCCAATTTTGTTTTTTGGGTATTTTTATTGCGATTTTTTTTTGTAGAAAATCTTTTTTAATGAAAATAATAAAATACGTCTAGAAAATAATCTAGACGGTGTTATTAAAAACATTTTTTCGTATCAAACTATCTAATGTGCCATTTATATATTATTTTTCGTATTAAATCTATTCATGGCAAAAAATACATTTTGCTCGAGTATAACTTTTATTGCTTCACAAGACTTTTGAATTACTTGCTCGATTAATATTTTTTCGTCATCGGGAAATTTCTCCAAAACATAATTATTCATTTCATCATCTATTTTATTTTTTCCAATTCCAATTCTAATACGGATAAAATTTTGCGAATTTAATTCCTGGATAATATTTTTAACGCCGTTGTGTCCGGCGCTGCTTCCGCTGTTTTTTATTTTTATTTTTCCTACCGCAATATCCAAATCATCATGAATAACAATTATATTTTCCGGAACAATTTTGTAATATATAATAATAGATTTTATTGCAATTCCGCTTAGATTTATAAAAGTTTGTGGCTTTGCAATAATTATTTTTTCACCATTTAAAGAAACTGTATTTATTAAGGAATTAAATTTTATACTAGGCGACAGCGTTAGATTATTATGCATTTCACAAAATTTATCGATTGTATCAAATCCAACATTATGTCTCGTATGCAAATAATTTTGTCCGGGATTTCCAAGTCCTACTATTAATTTCATAAAATAACCTCACAATTTTTATAATTAAAATAGAATTTCTTAACCGTATCGTAACAATTATTTTTGATTAAAAAAACAAAAATAAAAAATGGACATAAAATATAATAACTAAATTTTTTATGTCCATATGATACCAATTATTTTATAAATGGATTTCTTCATTTGTTGTATCTTCTGTTAAAATAGGGCCTAATTCTTCAGTTTTTTTTAAAATTTTGTTATAAAAATCGTCTTTACCAATCGACCTTTGTTCAGATATTGAGTCAAGAAATAACTCAGACAGTTGCTGTTTAATTTTTTTTTTGTTGACAATGAGAGCTCCTGTAGCATATATTATTGATGAAATAAACACAATAGGGAAAATATATACAGGCAAAACGTGAAACACAAAACACATTAAAAATAATGCTAAAAATGTGGCAAAAACAAAAAGAAACATCGATATCATGATAATGATAGCTAGCGAGATTATTTTTTTCTTTTGCTGTGTTTTTTGTTGATTGTTACAATTTTTTGTTTTATTATCTTGCATTTTGTTTACCCTCCCATAAAGTAAGAAAAACTGCAAACAAAATCAAAACTGCACATTTTTATTATAACAAATCGAAAATAATATGTCAATTTAAAAAAAATAATTACTAACATTGAATAAAATTTTTTTACACAAAAAAAAATTTGGGTTTGCAATTGCACAGCCCAAATTTTTTTCTATCCACACATTTCTATATTTTATATCTTTTATAAATCAATTTTAAATAAATCTTTATTAGTATCATATTTTATTTCAACATCTTTTCCAAAATGAAAAGCATTAGCCAATGCATGTTCTTCATCATGATAATCAAAATAATCTATTTTTTCGCCAATATAAACAAACAATGAATTTCCTGCCAAATAAAATTTCAATTCATCAATATTATCTTCTACATATTTTTTTAATTTTTCTTCTCCGAGACAGTATCGCCACTTAAAACAACTTTTCCATTTTTCTATTATCATATCAGCAACTTTATTTTTATAATTATTTACTAAAATATCATCTAAATTTAATTGCTTTTGTGTTTGTAGATCAAAAACATAAAATTTTTTTATAAACTTAACGTATTTTTCACGAGCAGGAATATGATTTGAATTTATTACTTCATGCACACAATCAAAAGTTACACAACACAAATTATTTTTATTAAAAATCACTTCTGAAGTCAGTGTCGAATACCGAAAATTAAATGGAAACATGTTGTCATAAACTATATCTTTGTCAAATTCTTTTGATTCATCAATAAATTTATCAACTTCTCCATCCAAAAATTTATTTATTTTCTCGTTATTATCTCCATTAAAATTTATTTTCGGCCAAAAACAATTAATTTTTCTTGTCATGCCATTTGACTCTGTTGAAACACTATTTTCAAAACTTTTGTAATCTATTTTAAAATTCCCTGGCGTTTTTTCATTTATCACTAACAAATGATTTTCAAATAAGAAATCCAAATCAAGCCTTGATAAAACTTGATCATCCTGCAAAATTTGTAACGGAACAAATATTTTTTTATCAGCAAAAATGCAATCTATATCAGTTTGTTTTTCATAAAATTGCTCAGGCCCTTTTTGAACTTCAAGTCTGGTCCCATTTTTTAAAGCATATATTTGCATTTCTATTTCCGATTTTATGATTCGACAAATATGTTTTACATCGTCGCCAAAAATTTTATGGGCAGTATTTTTATCCGTTGCATCTTTATCAATATTTATATTCATACAAGCAAACCCTAATTCTTTAAATAAATCTTCTGTTGGAACAAAAATCTTGTCGTTTTTTTCAATTACCGAAAAAAATTTGTCACCAACCTTTATTTTTATTTTTTCATCGGCAAAAATATTTTTTTTTGAAAACAAACCCAAAATAAAAAATAAAACACACACCAAATAAAAAAAATTTTTCCTTCCCACAAAACACCAATCCCTTAGTATTTTTATTTTTTTAAACCAATATGTATTTTAAAAGGTAAATTTTTTCCTGTCAATGTTTTTTTTAAATATAAATATATTTTCTTGCTATTTCGCGATAATCTAAACAAAAACCAAATAAATTGTCTCTGTCAGGTTGAGCAGCTAAAATATTTTTGTTTTTTAAACGATATTTTGGTTATTTTAGCAAAAAAATCACCCGACGAAATAAATCACCGGGCGGTTTTTTATACTTAAATCAGAATTTTATCATACAGCAGGCTATTAATTTTTGTTTTCAATATTCGCTGCATCATCTTTTTTATCACTTGTAGCGTTTTTTGTACCATCTGTTGTTTCTTCGGATTTTAAATACTTTTCAACGAAGCTCGATGGAACATACAAAATACCATCGTCAATCAATTCAGCACTGCGCTCTAAATTTCCAGTCGTAATATCATTTACACTAACATCTTTTGTAATCACTAAGTCATACGCAAGCGTTGAGTTATAAAACACAGCAATTTTTGTCTGTCCTTTTGTCAAAATTGCACGTGCTGGAATGCTATCAGTTTTTTTTCTCCACTCGACATTCCAGCCCAAACTTTCTGCATTTACACGCAATGGAACCATGACAATCTCATCCAATTTAGCTTCAGTTTGATTTTTTTCTTCCTCAGCTTTTTTCTCATCGATTTCTTTTTGTTTTTTGTCATATTCAGTCTGAGAAATTTCTTGCATTAACACTCTATCTACATAATAAACAAAACTGGTTTTATTATCTTCAAATTCAACCGAAATATCAATTTTTACAAAATTATCATCCTGGTCGATTTTAGATTTTACAACCGGGCTAATTATATCGTCGTTGTCATTCAAATCTAAATCATTAATAGCCGAATCGACATCACTATAAATTTTATTGGACAAATTCTCAATTTCTTTAATATATGGATACGATCCAAAAAATCGACCGTTTTGGTCAATATATTCTCTAAATCTGATGTTTAAAGTTTTAACCTTCTCAATTTCGTCTGAAGAATCTTGATCTCTGCTATTTTCTTGCTGGCTAATCAATTGGGAATTCGTACTAAGACTTTCGCTCTCAGCAAACAAATGTGAACTCAATCCAAAAATTAGCGATGATGCAACAACTACAGACATAAAAACTTTAGCTCTTTTCATATTTTTTTCCTCCTAAACATTTTTTTGTGCTTGAAACGAGCTTCTACCACCGGTTTAGTTTTACACGAATATAAAAAAAAAACAATAACAATTTCGTTACAAATCAAATCCATTTTTATACTTCTGTGACGAATATTATCGAAAAAATAAAGTTTATTAGAGAAATACTTTTACCATAATAAGTTTTGTAAACCCTATATATTTTTTTTGCATACATTATTTATGTCTGAGATGTATAAAATAAAAATGACAGAAAAAAATTTTTAATGATTGACAAAGACTTTTTTTCGTGTTCTAATAAATCACGTGCTGAAAAGAAAAAATTGCAACTGGTTTTCAGGGTTTTTTTTGATTTTTGGCTGTACGATTTTATTTGGCATAAGTTTGTATACAATGAAAATATAGACTGGAATAAACGAGAACCCTTATTTTGAACCTACAAGAATGAAACGGGAATCTTAAATTGTAAAAATAGCATCAAGCCTTATTTAATATGACAAAGAGGAAGATGAATTTTTTTACTGCAGATACCCACCTGGTGAGAACCGGGGATCAAAATTGGGAACGTTATTCCGGTCTTTTTTTTATTGCAAAAAATCTTCGATTATGAATTTTGGTCTTTTTTTTGTTTCAAGATATGTTTTCGCTACGTATTCTCCCACTATTCCAAGTGCAATAAAAAGCAAGCCTAGAAAAAAAAAGGCGGGATTATAAAGAAATATAAGACTATAGCATGGTGTAAAAACAGAATCTTCACAAGGATCATAATGTATTTTTATGAGCAAAAACGGATACACAAAAAAAGTTAAAAAGCTTATAAACGAAATAAAAAATCCAAATGCGGTTATTAATCTGACTGGTTTTATTGACGTCGAAGTTATTCCATCGAGCGCCAATGCTATCATTTTTTTTAAATTATATTTGCTTGCGCCGGCAAGTCTTTTTTTTCGCTCATATTTTAAAATACAAGACTGAAATCCAAGCATTTTGACTGTTCCGCGTAAAAATAAATTTACTTCGGGAAATTTTTGATACTCATCCAAAACTTTTTTTGACATTAATCTAAAATCAGCATGATTGAAAATTATATCTGCGCCCAAAAATTTAAGTAATTTATAAAAAGCTTGAGCCGTAAATTTTTTAAAAAACGAATCTGAATCACGTTTATCATGCACGCCGTAAAC
The DNA here is from genome assembly GCA_946415665.1 of uncultured Clostridia bacterium. Classification (GTDB taxonomy): domain Bacteria; phylum Bacillota; class Clostridia; order Lachnospirales; family CAMVHY01; genus CAMVHY01. Next base: position 3,034 of record CAMKTI010000016.1, on the reverse strand, counting down.
TATTTGATTTCCCAAAAAATATTTTTCGAGCATTTGATCTATTAAATTTATATCGTCTTGCAAATCTGCATCGAGCGAAATTGTTATGTCAAAAGAATTTTTCGCAGTCATTAATCCGCAAAGCAAAGCGTTTTGATGTCCAAAATTTCTCGATAATTTTATCCCCCAAAATATTTTGTTTTGCGAGTTTAAATTTTGTATTATCTCCCAAGTTTTATCGTTTGAACCGTCGTCAACAAAAATTATTTTGCTGTCGCCAGAAATTTTTTTGTTTGCTATTAAATTATTTATTTTCGCCAATAAGATTTTGGCTGATTGATTTAGAACTTTTTCTTCATTGTAACATGGAATTATTAAACTTAATTTATTTTGCATAAAAAAATCTCCCATACTTTTTTATTAATTGTAATATAATCAAAAAAAAATTATTTGGGGGATTTTTCATGTTTGATTTGAGCAATTTTATAGCCAGCATAAATAATATAATCTGGCAACCGATTTATTTTTTATTATTTTTTTTAGGTCTTTATTTTTGCTTCAAAACAAATTTTTTTCATGTGAGAAAATTTGGTTTTATATTAAAAAAAACTTTTGGATTGGGTATGGATAATAAAAGCAAAAAAAATATTAAAGGCGAATTTACACCACTTCAAGCATTATCAACTTCTTTAGCAAGTACAGTTGGTGCAGGAAATATTGTCGGCGTTGCAGTTTCGATTGTAAATGGTGGACCAGGAAGTATTTTTTGGATTTGGATTGTTGCAATTTTAGGAATGGTAATAAAATATTCGGAAATAGTTTTGGCATTAAAGTTTCGTGAGAAGAATAAAAATGGTGAATGGTGTGGCGGACCCATGTATTACATAGAAAACGGATTAAAAAATAAAATCTGGGCCTATGTTTTTGCGATTTTTATGATTTTATATGTTGTCTGTGGCGTAAATATCGTGCAATCAAATTCGATCGCCGGAATAATAAATGAATATATTGGGCTGAAAAAAATTTTTTCGGGATTTATATTCGCGATAATTATTTTTTTGGTGATATTTAATGGCATGCAAAGCATCGGAAAAGTAACTGAAAAACTTGTGCCGTTCATGTGTGTTTTGTATTTTTTTGGATCGTTGTTTATTTTGGTCATGAATTATAAATTAATCCCGGGCGCGTTAATAAATATTTTTAGCGAGGCGTTTAAAACAAAAAGTATTTATGGCGGGGCAATTTATGGAATTTTTTTGGCTTTAAGATATGGAATTGCGCGCGGAATTCATTCTAGTGAAGCGGGAATGGGAACTTCTCCGATTGCACAAGCTTCTTCGAATTTAAAAAATCCTGTTGAGCAAGGATTGTACGGAATCATAGAAGTTTTTGTTTCGTTATTTATAATTTGTACTTCGACAGCATTAGTAATTCTCACGAGCGGAATTTATGATAAAAATATTTATTTATTAAACTTAGACGCTGATAAAATCACAAAAAATAATTTACCGACAGGAATTATTTTGGTCGCTAAGTCTTTCGCAAAAAAATTGGGTGAAGATAAAGCGGATTTGTTTATTATGATTTCTATAGTTTTGTTCGCGCTGTCAACTATTATTGGTTGTTTTTATTACGGTTTAAAATCATATGAGTTTATTTTTAAAAATAAATTTGTTTGGGTGTATAAATTATTTTTTTTAGTTATGATTATTTTGGGCGCGACGATAAATGCAAAAATTGCGTGGGAATTAAATGATCTAACTGTTGGTTTGATGACATTAATTAATTTAATAAGCATATTTTTGTTAAAAAAATTAGTCGTCGACGAAACAAAAATTTATTTTGATTGGAATAAAAAAAATAAGTAAAATAAAACTTACAAATCAAGTAAAATAAAGTTTAAATGCAGATAAAAAAACGAGCTCTTAAAACAGAGTTCGTTTATTTTTTTAACTTAAATTAACCCGATTTAATTAGGCAAAATTTAACAAAAAATGCTTTTCTAATCTTGAGCGTTTTTTATATTTAATTTTAGTTTTCGAAGAAATTATCAACATTGTTAGTACTAATATCACCCGGTTTTAACTTTGGTTCTAATGGTGACTGAGAGTGCACCTGATTTTTCCAATTTTCAATATCTATTGGTCTTTCTGGTAAGTCGGTATCATATGCTTTTTCCATCGCCTGGTAAGATAATAAAAATTTAACATTTGAAGACATACGTGTAGACGACATACAACCTTTAATGGCAGAAAAAAGACCTACTAAAAATGAAAAAATATTAATCACCAAAGTCGGCATTCCAATTACACTTGCTAAAGCCGCAGCAATCGGCAAAAACGGCAATACAATCAATCCGAGCCCGCCTAAAACAAACATGCCGGCTTTAATATATTTTGCGACATGATAACATCCAGTCTGCCAACTGTTATCATCATAAAATAAACGCAATGCCGATTTGATAAGCCCCAATCCAGACAAAGCAGCAATTCCAATTCCAACCGCCGGCAAAAACGGTAACGCAATTGGTAAAATAGCCGGATTCAAAGCTAAAAAAACTCCTACCGCACACGCAACAGAAAATACCACGAGATTAAATATTTTGTGCGACAAAATCTCTGATTTTATACTGTAAATTTTACCTACGCCGCCATTATCTACACTTTCAGCAGCATCTTCGCAAGGCATCAGTTCTTTCTGAGTATCCCACATACTGTTTAATGTCCCGACAAAAGCATTAAAACATCCCATTAAAATACCCAAACTTCCCAAAGTTATGAAAGCGATCGCTAAAGGTCCGGCGCAAAACACCGCCCCCAATGTAATCAACAAAGCTCCGTCAATTATCCATGCGCAATTTTTAAAAATTTTGGCCAACCAAGTCCTCGTTTTAGTTGGCTTCATACATAGAATCGAATTTGCAAAAGCAGCGCTGGATGAAATTAAAAATCCAATTCCCAAAAGAAATGGCACAGACCCTGCTGCAAAAAGCAATCCAACTCCAAATAAAAACATAATTGCAGAAGCTATAGATTTTGGCAACTGATAAATTACC
>CAMKTI010000015.1 GCA_946415665.1 uncultured Clostridia bacterium | reverse complement strand
ACTAAAACGTTTTAGAAAAGTTTTTACTCGTTATGATAAACTTGATTCTATTTTTTTTCTACTATTTCTCTTGCTTTTATTTTTGATTTGCTTTTTATGTGAACGCTGCCTAGATGTTAATAATTTATTAAAAGACAATATCGATGTGAGAATAAGCGAACAAAAAAATAATACGGAAAGCGCGAATCAAACAGATGTCAAACTAACAGGTGGTATTGATGATTCTAAGCCCAGTTTGCTTGAAAAAATGGCAACAGTAACCACGAAAAACAAAAGTGAAAATGATATAAAACCGAATATGCAGCATAATAACGAAAATCTTAAGTAAGATTAATTTTACGCTAAAAAATTTGTCCAAGATAAAATAATAAAGATTGAGATTTTTATCCCAATCTTTTTTTTATGAAAAAAATTAAAAAGTACTTGACAAACAAAAAAAGTAATATAGACTAAAGACCGAAAGTCAGTTTGCTTTTGCATTTTGGCTTTCAATAAAAAAATTTTTTGGAGATGTTCTTTATGAGTTAAACGGCTGAAAGTACTGAAAAGGAGTCACAATGTGATGCAGATAAAGCTTCTATAAAAATGAAAAAAGTTTATATAGAAGATGATATTGGGATAGTTGAGGGATTAATGGCATATGTTCCAAAGTTACTAAATAAAATTAGTGAATTAAAAGATGAGAATAATAAATTAAGAGATAATAATATCGCTTTGGGAGTATTTAAAAAACAATCAATAGAATTATCAAATGAAAAAGAGCGATTAAAGGAGGAGATAAATAAATTAAAAATAAAAATAAAAGAATTAGAGACCAAAATCTACAGCCTAAATAAACAACTTAGTTGAAAGTGTTGATGAATTAAAGACAAAGGATGTAAATAAAACTAGTACTAAAAAATCGCGTTCTGTCGAAAAAACAAGCTTGTTATCCAAAATAACCAAAGTAAAAGATTTGGATAATAAATCGTGTAAACAACAAAATTTGCAATTGTATAAGCAAGGAAAAAATGAAGATTTTAAGTAATTTGGACTTAGTTTTAAGAAAATGTTTGATCAAAAATAAAATAGCAAAAAGATTGGGATGGCTATCTCAATCTTTTTTTATGAAAAAAAATTAAAAAGTACTTGACAAACAAAAAAAGTAATATAAACTAAAAATCGGAAATCAACTTGCTTTTGCATTTTGGCTTTTAATAAAAAAAAATTTTTAGGAGTTGTTTTTATGAGTCAAAATAGCAACGCCAATAACAGCGATCTTTTAAATGATTATTTTACTGTTGCTTCGGATCCAGATATGTCACGTTTAAACTTCGGTTTTTTACTGCGAGATCCACAAATTTTGTTTTTCAGTTTAAATGTGATGCAACGATATCCAGAATTGGCTGCAGATTATATTCGAATAGAAGCAAACAGGATTCGAGCACTAGATCAAAATATGACTCTAACTCAAGAAAAAGAAATGCTTGCTAAGCAAAACCAGTAATTACAGGAAAAAAATACGAAGTTGGAAACAGAGTTAAGTAAAGCCAACGAGAAAATTGCAAAGTTGGAAAAGGAAAAGAATGAGATGAAAAAAAATATGATCAAGATGGATTCAACTAAATTAGAAATATCTAATACGAGATATAGTGCATTAGCAAAATTAAACAAGCTGAAAAATAAATTCGGTCAAAGTCACGAACAAAAACCAACCTTGGAAAACAGCAGTGTTAATCAAATATAGGTTTAACTATGCAAATGTTTCTAATTACGATAGAATTTTTTTATTTTAACTTCAAATGAAAAAGATTGGGATAATCATCTCAATCTTTTTTTTGTGAAAAATTTTGGAAAACACTTGACAAACAAAAAAAACAATATAAACTAAAAATCGAAAGTCGATTTTGCTTTTGCATTTTGACTTTCAATAAAAAAAATTTTTAGGAGATGTTTTTTTATGCATTTTAATAACAATGCTAGCAACAGTAATACCGGTGGTATTTTTAATTTTATGCTGAATAATCCAAATTTAATAACCAGTGGCCTCCAAGTCTTGCAATACATCCATACAACAGAAACGCAAAACAAAGAGTTAGTTGCAAACAACCAAAATTTAGAAATGACAAACAATGATTTTGCAACCAGCAATCGCCGACTTTTGGATAGAATTGCCACTCTTAATGAACGTATAAATATTCTATTAAAAAGGAACCAAGAACTGGAACAACAAGTAAAAAATGAGAATGGAAGTAGCGAAAAAAATGGGAATCTTGAAAGCACAGCTCTTGCAATAAATAATAAAGACAAGAATGCTGATGAAAAATCGAATTTGCCATCTATAAATAAAATAAATGAAATTGAAAAAACACCACAAGAAGCATTAATTGATGCAACTAAAGAAATTTATTTACTGAAGAAAAGTTCAGAGACTTTAAACAATGACTTAAAAAAAGCAAAAGATCAAAACAATAAGTTGATAAATGAAAAAAAAGAATTGTCTAAGTGCAACAAATATCAACAATATCAATATGAAGATCTTAAATACCAATATGAAGATCTTAAACACCAATATAAAGATCTTAAATACCAAAAAGATTTTCTACGAGCGTCTTTGGATAGTTGTTTAAATGAACAAAATGAGTTAGAAAAGAATAATGAGAATCTCAATCAACAATTAAATAGATCACAGAAAGAGAATGCTAATTTAGGAAAAGAAAATAAAGAGCTTAAAATGAAATTAGATGAATTACAGAAAAAGGTTGTAAATTTAGAGTCCAAAAATAATAAAACGAAAGCAGATATAACAGAAACAAATCCAATCGGTATGAAAAGATCAAATTCTGTGAGTATATTAGCAAAAGCGAATAAATTAAAAATTGAATTTAACCAAATTCCAGGACGAAAACCTGCTTTGGAAAATGGGAATATGAAACAAATATAGGTTTAATTATGTAAATATTCCTAAGTGCAATAGAAATTTTTTATTTTAGCTTTGAATGAAAAAGATTGAGATAATTATCTCAATCTTTTTTTGTGAAAAATTTTGGAAAATACTTGACAAGCAAAAAAACAGTATAAACTAAAAATTGAAAGTCGATTTTGTTTTTGCATTTTGACTTTCAATAAAAAAAATTTTTAGGAGATGTTTTTATGGAGTCAAACTTTTGTTTGATGAATGCGTTGCAACAAATTAACGAGCAAATAGCCCGCGAGACATTTGTAAGGCCAAGTGAAAGTGATTTGATTAATAACGCACCGTTTGGTGAGTCATTAGAGGATCTCGATGAGGAAATAGCTCAGCTTAACGAGCAAATAGCCCGCGAGACATTTGTAAGGCCAGGTGAAAGTGATCTGCAGGCGAGACTAACACAAGTGCAACAAGAAAATGATCAATTGCGACGAAAATTAAATCAGCTACAAAATCGAAATACAAATCTGTAACAAGAAAATAATCAATTGCAACAAGCATTAAATCATGGACAAAATACAAATTTCCAACCGGTACCTATGTTAGAGAGAATGAATGAAATACCAAAAGGTAAAAAAAAATGTTGTGATAGTCTTTGTAATATATTTTAATACACAAGGCAAATTGTTAATTATCACTGAAAATAAAATTTTTGGGGTATAAAGACATTTAAAAGAAACTAAAAAGATTGGGATTTTCATCTCAATCTTTTTTTTGTGAAAAAAATTAAAAAGTACTTGACAAACAAAAAAGTAATATAAACTAAAATTTGAAAATCAATTTGTTTTTATATTTTGACTTTCAATAAAAAAAAATTTAGGAGTTGTTTTTTATGAAGAACAGCAAAAATTTGGCCAAATTACTCAGTCAAACGAGAGAGTTAAACGAACTGAAAAATAAATTCGGTCAAAGTCAGGAACCAAAACCAGCCTTGTAAAACAGCGGTATTAGTTGAATATAGGGTTGATTATGTAAATATTTTTAAATGCAATAGAAATTTTTTATTTTGACTTTGTATGTCAAAAAAATTATTTCTCACTTCGAATATTTATTTGCCCAAAAAACCTAAATAAATCTCAAACTCTTAAGTTAATATCATATTTTGCTTTCAAAAAACTTACCATACTCTCCATAATCAAATTTATTTCTTCATCTCTTAACGTCCTATCATTTGCTCTAAAAATTAATTTATAACCCATCGATTTCAAATTTTTATCCAAATTTTTGCCTTCATAAACATCAAACAAATCTATCCTTGTTAAAATTCCAACCTTATTTTTCTGCTTAAAATCCAAAATAATATTATAAATTTCTTTTGCCGTCATATTTTTATTTACCAGCAACGCAAGATCTCTTTCAATCTCCGGAAATTTATTAAGCTCTTTAAATCTAACTTTACAAAATTCCCAATTATAAATATTTTCTAATTCTAAAACCGCCAAATAAACCCTCGGCTTAATTTCTTGCGCCTCATCAAATATTCTCCTAAATATCCAATATATCTTCCATTAACAAAAATTTTGCCTGTCTATATTTATGCAAAAATTTTATATCGCTCTTATCAAAATCAAAATCAAAAATTTTAAGCTCATAAAATAAATTCTCAATTACTCCCTTCCTATCAAAAAAATTTTTTTCACTATAAAATTTATATATACACTCAAATAAAATATTTATATAAGATTTTGTTTTTATTTATAAGTGCGATATAATAAAAAATGATTTTATTTTGGAGGTGATAATTATGTTGACGGAAAAAAATAAAATCAAAATTGAAGATTTGCTTAATGATAATGAAAAAATTGAAGCAAATGAGCATTATGATAAAAATAAAAAAGATTATGATGAAAAATTTGAACAGTATAAATCGAAACTCGGAAAAGGATTAGAAGGGGCTCGAAATTTTGAATTTTATAAGTCTATTGAGACTACAATTGAAAAAATCTTTGACCAAAAAAAAATTGGACGCTGGTACGTGAAATTTGATTCTTCTAAACAAAATAATCTAACTGGTGAAAAGTTTACTGCGCTTAATCGTGATGAATATAATTGTTTAACTGAATTGTGTAATGTGGCTGGAGTAAATATGAACGCACATGTTCACAAATCTGATTTTCAAATTAAGAATGATTTTGAATTTAAATTTAAAGAGAAGGATTTTTTAGAACTATGGAAAAATGTTATATCGGGCTTATCAAACAAAAAATTAATAACCCTGGAAAATGACAATAATAATCCACCAACGAGAGTGTTTGAATATGATGAGGACATTTTGTTTAATATAATTAAACAATTTAGTTCCTTTACTACAGGCGTTGAAAAACAATTCCAAAAGGACGAAAAAATAGAAAAGCCGATATTTGATATAAATTCTGTAGGTTATAAACAACTTAGTTTAAGACAAATATTAACGGCAAAAGATTTTTTATGTTATGTAACAACTTCTTTTGAAGATGAAGAGTTTGGAAAAATAACACCTCGTATAAAAAGTATCTTCGAAAAAAATTTTAATGGTTATATTGATGATTTTGATATTGAAGGATTTGAAAATATTTGTATACAAAAATTGTCAGAATTGGGACAGCGTTGGGGGAAGGGGAAATGGCATGAAAATGAACCAGAACCAATATTTAAGAAGGATCTAGCTTTAGATGAGAAACTAAAAATGTTGGATTTTTACTACAAAGAACTCCCAAAGTTAACCCAAAATCGAATATCGCCGAGATTAAGATTAGCTTTCTTGTTTTCGTTGCATACAGGATGGTGTAGCGAATATGTAAAAGATATTATACGACAGAAGCGAATGCATCGTAAATTTGAAAATGTTTTTTGCGCGATTGATGCTTTGCAGGCATATAACAGCTCGCGGTTGGATTGTGCCAACTTAGCAACTGATCTTAGATCTGTATTAAATTTTATGAAAGAACAAGGAATTATAGTATACGATGATAATATTTTTGGTGGTTTGAATTTAGATATTAGTAATCAAAATTATGTTTGGACTATTTTACAATATTTTTTTGCTAAGTTTAAAGTATTTTGGTCTAGAAACTTTAAAGTGAAGAATTATATGAAAGCTGAACGTTTTGTTTTATATTTAAAAAATCATCATTTAAAATTCCGCTTAAAATCGGATGGCTCTGCAGATAGAAAAATTAGTTTATTTGATGCGATCAAGTATATGGATGAAAACATTTTAAGAAGACGACCCAGTGAAGATAAAATCAAAGATATATTAGTTTCTGTAACCGTAAATCGTTTGGGAGTCAAAGATTATCGTTACTATAGCTATGTTGACAGTACGGACCATGAATATATACCGTTAAAGGATCAAAAAATGATAGCAGAAAGTAAAAATTTTCGGGGATATTAAATTAGGTAATTACAATTTCATTCATTATGCTAGAACAATTTTTTCAATCTAAAAGTAAATTCTAAAAGCAAATTAAAAACACACCCACATTTGGATGTGTTTTTTACATTTCAAAAGCTTATTCTCTCTCTTAATTAATTTCTAAACTCTTAAATTAATATCATATTTTTCTCTCAAAAAACTTATCATATTCTCCATGATCAAATTTATTTCTTCATCTTTTAACGTTCTGTCGTTTGCTCTAAAAATTAATTTATACCCCATCGATTTTAAATCTTTATCCAAATTTTTGCCTTCATAAACATCAAACAAATCTATCTTTTTTAAAATTCCAACCTTATTTTTCTGCTTAAACTCTAAAATAATATTATAAATTTCTTTTGCCGTCATATTTTTATTTACTAACAACGCAAGATCTCTTTCAATCTCCGGAAACTTATTCAGCTCTTTAAATTTAACTTTACAAAATGCCCGATTATAAATATTTTCTAATTCTAAAACTGCCAAATAAATTCTCGACTTAATTTCTTGTGCTTCATCAAAATATTCGCCTAAATATCCGATATATCTTCCATCGACAAAAATTTTAGCCTGCCTATGTTTATGCAAAAATTTTATATCACTCTTATCAAAATTAAATTCAAAAATTTTAAGCTCATAAAATAAATTCTCGATTATCCCTTTCATATCAAAAAAATCTTTTTCACCATAAAATCCTATACACAAAACTTTTTTTTCATTAGCAAATTTTTCTCTATCACTATCACTATTCAACTCAAAAACTTTTCCCAGCTCAAACAAAACTCGCGCCTGATTTTTTTTATTAAAATTAAAAACCAAACTTTTTATCATTCCAGCAACTAAATTATTTCGCATAAAATTAAATTCTTCGCCCAACGGATTCAATATCTTCACAATCTTTTTATCCAAATCATTACCTAAATAAAATTTTTTACACTCTTCATAACTCGCAAACGAAAAATTTTTTATTTCAAAAGCTCCTTGCGCAACTAAAATATTTTTTATCTTATTATCCAAAATATTATTTTTATTATTTCCGCCGACATTATTATTTTTCGGCAAACTCAAATTCAATTTCTCGTATCCATAAAATCTCAAAATTTCTTCTGCTATGTCCGCATCGCCCTCAATATCTTTTCTAAAACTTGGCACATAAACCACATCGTTTTCAATTTTAAATTCCAGCTTTTCTAAAATTTTAACCATATCTTCTTTTAAAACATTTAATCCAAGCAAATTATTTATCTTATCCACATTCAAATTTATTTTTCTAAAACTATTTTTTTCCATCAAACAAAAATCAAAAGTTTTGCCATCAATCTCTCCGATATTTAACTCTTTTATTAAATATAACGCTCGTTTCATTGCAAACTCTGCCAAATTAAAATCAATTTCCTTTTCAAATTTTGCCGATGCATCCGTTCTTAAATTTAATTTTTTTGCACTCTGCCTAATATTATAAGCATCAAAATTTGCTGCCTCTAATAAAACATTTTTAGTCTCAGAATTTATTTTAGAATTTTCTGCGCCCATTATTCCCGCTAACGCTAAAATTTTTTCATCATCGCTTATAACTAAAATATCTTTATTTAAATTTCTTTCTGTTCCATCCAACGTTTTTACTTTTTCATCTTCAAACGCATTCCTAACAATAACTCTCTTATTATTAATTTTATCAGCATCAAAAGCATGCAACGGCTGTCCGGTTTCAATCATTACATAATTTGTTACATCAACTATATTATTCACCGGATTGATTCCTGATATAATTAACCTATGTCTTAACCATTGCGGCGACGCTTCTATTTTTATATTTTTTATTTCCTGCGCCATATATCTTTTACATAAATCTCTATTTTTTATTTCAAAATCAAAATTATTTTCCTCGATATCTAAATCTTCTAATCTAAGCTTTTTTAAATCTTTATCAAAAACAGCTGCTGTCTCGCGCGCAATTCCATAAACCGATAAACAATCCGATCTATTCGACGTAATTTCAAAATCAATAACAATATCTTTTAATTCAAGTATTTCACAAACATCTTTCCCTAATTCCACATCATTTTTAAAAATATAAATTCCATCTTCCGGCGCTTCAGGATATTGATTTTTGTTATATCCTAATTCTTGAATCGAACAAAGCATTCCCTCAGAAATTTCGCCTCTTATCTTAGATTTTTTTATTTTTGTTCCGTCAGCCAAAACAGAATTATGCAAAGCCACTGGAACAATTGCTCCTTCAAAAATATTTTTTGCTCCTGTAATTATTTGCAATTTTTTATCACCGATATCTATTTGCATCACAACTAATTTATCTGCATCCGGATGTTTTTTTATTTCCAAAATTTTTCCCGTTACAATCCCGTTTATCTTATCTCCAAAATATTTTATTGTCTCAACTTTTGTTCCCGCCATCGTTAATTTATCCGCAACTTCATTTACGTCTGCATCAAAATTAACCAATTTTTTTAACCATGAATAACAAACATACATAAAAACTTCACCCCAAACAAATTTTTTCTTAAACTTTAAAATTGCTCCAAAAATCGCAAATCATTTTCATAAAACAATCTAATATCATTTATACCAAAGCATTGCATTGCGATTCGTTCTAATCCCATTCCAAAAGCAAATCCTGAAAATTCATCCGGATCTATATTTACGTTTTTTAAAACTGTTGGATGCACCATCCCACAACCTAATAATTCTATAAAACCTGTGTTTTTACAAACTTTACAACCAGACCCTTTGCAAACAAAACAACTTACATCCATTTCTGCACTTGGTTCAGTAAACGGGAAATAATGTGGCCGAAACCTTGTTTTTGTTTCGGATCCAAATAATTTCTTTGCAAATAAATCCAATGTTCCACGTAAATCACTCATACTTATATTTTTATCTACAAGCAAACCTTCGACTTGATTAAACATTGGAGTATGCGTCGCATCAATTTCATCTGAACGATAAACTGTACCGGGCGAAATAATTTTTATCGGCGGCTTTCTTTTTTCCATAACTCTGATTTGTATCGGTGAAGTTGCTGTAACTAAAACGTGATTTTTATCTATATAAAAAGTATCTTGTTCATCACGGGCTGGATGTTTTTCATCAATATTTAATCCTGTAAAATTGTGCTCTATATCCTCAATATTAAATCCATTCACAACTTCAAATCCCATTTGAATAAAAATATTTATGATTTCGTTTTCAACCATACTTAACACATGTAATTTGCCTAATTTTTTATACTTTCCTGGCAAACTTATATCGATTTTCTCGGATTCAAACCTAATATTTTGTTCCGCATCATGTAATTTTTTTTTAGCTTCACTAACTTTTAATTCTAATTCTGACTTTAAATTATTAATTTGTGACCCAAACTCTTTTTTATTTTCAGTCGCAATATTTTTTATCTCGCACATTAAATTTTTTATTTCTCCGTTTTTGCCAAAGAATTTTATTCTTAGCTCCTCAAGTTTTTTTAGATTATCAACTCCATCTAGCAAATCAAAAAATTTTTTTCGCAAATCGTTAAAATCAAACAACAAAATCAACCTCCATAATTTTTTTAATACTAAACCAAAAAGACATTTTATCCAAAAAAAAATAATCATGCAAAAAAATAATAACGTTTTGTTTGAGGTAGTTTGGTTTTGTTTACAAAAATTCTAGAAATGATAAATAATATGTAATCAAAGACATCTCAGTGCCAAATAACAAACAAGCAAAAAAATATTTGAGTCGTTTTATTGGTTTATTTTGGATAACGGCGAAAGATTGCTTTGCCACCAGTGACAGTGTTTTGGTCGTTGTTATTTATTCTATTGTGATGGGAAAGAGAAATTTTTTCCGTTGTCAGATGTTCATGTAAATTAATTTCGTTTATAGTATTTCCAAGTGAAAATTGTTTTGTTTCACGTTCATAAAACTTATAGTCCGTTTGTTGTTTCGTCTCCCTAAGCTCTTTTAATTTACAAAAACGAAATATAAGATAACCAGTCGATAACAATAAAAATGACAAAATCCAAGGCTTGAAAATAAAGCCCAAAATTATTACACAAATAGAAAAAATCAGACACAAACAAATATCCCATTTCCGATTTTTTAGCTTGTTACCATTACCAGAATTATTTTGATTATTACTTTGATCTTCTGGTTGTAAACGAACGTTATTCTCTGTTTTTTTTACGCCAATTGAGTCTTTGTTTTCAAGATTTAACTTTTTTCTTTTAGCTGCTACTTGTTCACCAAATAACTCTTCAATTACACTTTCTTCATTTTTTCATTTATCACCTAAAACTTCATCAATTTCATTTTCATTAAATTCAAAACCAATTTTTTTAATAAGGTAAGTAATTCCACAAACACCATCCAAATCATCAGTAATACTGTTAAAAAATAATTTTGCCATATCCTTAGTATATTTTTGATTTTTGGATTTAAGTTTCTCTAAACAAAACTTTATAATTTTTACGCGACCAATCTCATTTTGTTCTTCTTTTGACATTTTACGAGTGGCTTGTTTATTTTTTTCATACGTATAATTAAAACTTAAGAGTATTTTTATGAAATCAAGTTTAATACCCTCCTGTTTATCAAAAAGTATTTTTACAGCTTCAAACACAATATCGTTCATAAAATTTTCCATATTTTTAATGTAAGTTATTAATATATTTTCAGCTAATTGAATATAATTGTCAGACCAAAAAATTTGTTCGCTAGGATTTTTTTCATAAACCGGATTTCCTTTTAGTTTCTCTTTGTTTGGAAATACAAAATTAATATTTTCTTTGGAAATGAAATCTAAAAATAGATTATACAACTCTTTATCATCAGTACATTTATTTTTTACAATCACGTCAATTATGTGAATAGTTACTTGATAATTAAATTTTAATTCTTTTTTTGCATTATAACCCGTAGCCGTTTTCATGAATGACTTTAAACAATCAACATTATTGGTAGTTAAAAACAAAGAATCAAATTCTTCACGATCCAATTTCTTTTTTGCGTGAGCATTAAGCATACCATCAAATATTTTTTGATGTATATCCGCATCATTTGGGAATTTTTTAATTACCAGCTCTAAAATCTTTTTTCGATAGTCAAAATCATAATGATAACTATACTTTGTTTCATAAATTTCTTTTTTCTCCCCATTTTCATACTGGGCCCAAAGATGTTTTAATTTTTCGTCTAGATAAAACATTTCACTGATAAAACCTAAGGACAAAAATAAATCTTTATCAATATTGTTTAACAACTCGCCAAAATAATCTGTTCTACAAAAAGCTGATGAACGCAAAGATGCTTTAAAATATTCCAGATGTTCATTTTTATTATTTTGATTTAGCCAAGAATATATCCCTTGTGCTCTTTTAAAAAAATATAACGGATCGCTATTGATTATTTCGTCAAAATATTTAAACTCAAAAAAATCCGCTGCCAACTCTTCAGCTTTTATATCGTTTTTTTCTTTTTCAAAATAGACATCTAACAAGTTTGTTTTTTCATGGTATTTTATCAAGTGTTTAGCCAGATCTTTTTCTCCGCATTTCATTTTTATTTTTGCAATGAACTCAATGTTTTTCTCAATAAGGTCAAGGTTTGAATTATTTTCATTGAAGTTATTTGATACCAAGCCAGTTTCAATTTGATTAAATTTACAAAAATCATCAATCAGCTCATTTATAAATTTTATTTCTTCGTTACTTTTGCGACAAGTTGAGTATAAATATTTAATTAATTTAAATGCCTGATGTTTACCAAATTTATTATCAACACAAGAAAATAAAGTTTTTATCACGTTGTGATTCTCAGCTTTTAAAATTATTTTTTCGCTTTCAATCAATTTTTTTATTTCTTCGAAGCTTAGATTTGAATTTTTGTCTTCACCAATTGTAGCGTATATAAATATTTTGTTGACGATTTCTTTACAATCACCAACACCATCGATAAAACTTTTATCGTTTAAATCATTTATTCTTTCGAGTTTAATAATATGTTTGGAAATATAATCTGTTCTTGTATTACTGAAATTTCCGAAATAAATTGAAACAAGTTCATCATCAAAATTCATTTTTAGTAATTCTGATGTTGGAATGAAATTTGTGATTTGAACCAATTTTTCAATTAGTCTCCAAGAAACATCTTGACCTGCTATAGGTCTCTGTAAAAGATTTTTCCAAGACGTTCCTTCGCGTATTTTTAATTTGCCAAATTCAATTTTGCATGAGTCGTTTTTAAATTCTGTTTTGCTATTGTTGATAGTAAAAAAACGTTCCAAATTTCCCAAAATATAATCATTAGTATAACCATCTTCATCTGCTATCATGGAAAACTCTCGATTTGAAAAACATGAATCCATTATTTTGTTAAGTTTATATTTATCCAATATTATTTTTCTATCCGAAAGAATTTTTTTGAACTCCGTAAATCCATCTTGAATAAGTTTATTGTCATATTTGTTTTCGCAAGCTTTTTTAAAAACGATTTCCAGATACGAACGTTTTTTCTGATAAAACTTATTTTCACTGTCTTTTGATATGCCACTATATTTTTCTTCCACTAAATAAGAAAGAAGCAACAAGTTTGCAAAACTATTTTTACACATCGCTAGTGTTTTATCGAACAAAAAACCGACGTGATAGTAAGATCCATTTTGCCTGCCGCTAGAAATATATTCATCATATTGCTCGTTGTTCAAATCCAACATATTATTTTTTTCCGGATTAATTTCTGTATGTATATCTTCCTGTTCGACAAAATTTTCTTTGCAGCTCAACACATTTTGATAGTTATTATTCCAAACAATACAGTTAAAATTTTCATCAGTAATTTTGGAACTGGAATTAGTAATAAAAAGATAAGACGGATGACTAATATTTGAATTCCAATGACATTCTTTACAAGCCTTTACCCAATTTTTATATTCGGTCGTTTCTTTATATTTCTCAGTTTCTGTAGAAAAAAATTGAGGGACAGATTTAATTTCGTTTTTGATTTCTGTTACATACTCCGATTTATTTTGAATATCGATTCCGGCAAAAATCCCGTTCATGGAATAATCTAATATTTTTTCAATAAAATCACCTGATTTGACAATTTCTTCAAAATTTAATCCATGAGAGTTATTTATTAATTTTTTTACAAGCTGCTCAAAATTTTTTTTTAGCCTCGATAAAACCATCTCATGATTTTTATCATTCAACTGATTAAAATTTTTGTAAATAATATTCCACATCAAAACTTCTAATAAACAACTGATACTCATTTCTTTTTTATTATCATTTTCATTTTTATATCTTTGTAACCAAAATTCTAACTCTAGATCAACCGTCGCCGATAATAAAATTTTATCATCTTTGCCCAGTTGTTTCTGCAAAAATAAATCGGGTATTGTAATCTGATCTGTACCAAAACGATTCAAATCTATATTAAAATTTTTATCCACTTTAACTTTTTTAATTGCCAAAAAATCGCCATTAATTCCGATGATAGAAATATTTTTATCCATAGTTATCACCACCTAAAAATTTAATATTCGAAAACGCTGAAAGAATACTTACTGTTTTTTAGTATAAATCAAAAAATATTTTTTGTCAAGAATTTTAACGTATTTTGTAATATAAATCAAGATTTATGCAGATAAGGCCTAATGAAAAAAAACTCAGATTGGTATTAACGTCTTTTTATTAACGATAAATATTTTTGCTATTAAAAATTAAAATAGTAAATAACATAGATCCAAATAACAAACGAGCAAAAAAAATATTTAAGTGATTTGGTTTGCTTGTTTTTGTATTCAGTTTTTTTTAAGTTTGTTATAATAAAATGGTTTAAATAAAAAAAATAAGGATGTTGATAAAAAAATGCCAGCGGAAAAAAAAGTTATTTTGACCGAAGAAGGCAAAAAAAAACTTGAAGACGAGCTGAATGATTTAAAACTTGTTCGTCGTCGTGAAATTGCTGAAAAAATAAAAGATGCGAGAGGTCAAGGAGATTTGTCTGAAAATGCAGAATATGATGCGGCAAGAGAAGAACAAGCAAAAATTGAAGCGCGTATAGAAGAACTAGAACAAAAGTTAAGAAATGTAAAAGTCATAGAAACAGATGTCAATAAAAACAGAATAAGTCTTGGTAGCCAAGTAAAATTATTAGATATAGAATTCCAAGAAGAAGTCATTTTTATGATTGTTGGTTCAACGGAATCAGATCCAGCAAACGGCAGAATTTCGAATGAATCGCCATTAGGAAATGCATTGATTGGGCATAAAACTGGTGATACTGTTGATGTAAATTCACCTGACGGAATTATAAAATATAAAGTTATTGAAATAATTTAAGGAGGATATTAAAAAAAGTGAATTTGGTTTGTAAGAAAGAAAATTTAGTAGACGGTTTGGATATGGTAATGAAAGCCGTAGCATCAAAAACAACTATGCCAATTCTTGAATGTGTTTTAATAACAGCTGAAGAAAATTCTTTAAAGTTATTATGTAATAATTTAGAGATTGGGATCGAAAGTTTTTGTATCGAGGCAAATATAAATGTTCCAGGAGAAGTTGCGATAGACGCTAAAAAAATTTTTGACATAGTACGTAAACTTCCGGATGGAAATATTTTTATCACTTGTCAAGAAAATATTATGGTGATTAAAGGTGGGCGTTCCGAATTTAAAATTCAATGTATGGACGGAACAAATTTTCCAAAGTTGCCTGACGTTGACAAATCAGAAATTTATAAAATACCGAGTGAAATTTTGAGAAGTATGATCAAAGAAACGATATTTTCTGTTTCGCTTGATGAATCGAAAGCGGTTTTAATGGGCGAGCTTTTAGAAATAAAAAATAATAAATTAAGTCTTGTAGCGCTTGATGGATTTAGAATTTCTTTGAGACGAGAAAATTTAAATGAGAATTATAGTGATACAAGTATTATTGTTCCGAGCAAAACACTTATGGATATCTCGAGAATTTTGACGAATTCTGATTCAGAAGATGTTTTGTTATATATGACAGGACAACATGCTTTATTTGAATTATCGGAGTGTAAAATTGTCACGCGTTTAATCAGTGGCAGTTATTTAAATTACGAAAATATATTTACTGAGGATTATAAAACGGTTATAAAAGCTAAACGACAGGAATTTTTGGAATGCGTAGAACGAGCGTCGTTAATTTGCAGTGATGATAAAAAAAGAAATCCTGTAAAGTTTAAAATCGCAGAAGATAAAGTTATAATTACTTCGAATACAGAATTAGATCAGTCTTATGAAGAATTGCCTGCGAATATTGATGGAGAAAAACTTGAGATTGCATTTAATCCAAAGTATTTAACAGACGTTTTAAAAGCAATTTCGACGGATGATATTATTATTTTTTTAACGACAGCGTTGAATCCGTGTACGATAAAACCTTTTGATTCGGAAAAAAATGAAGCGTTGGATAATGCAAAATATTTGATTTTACCTTTGAAATTAAAGGGATAATTTTTTTGATGGATAGTTTTTGTTTGATTTTAGAAAGTAAAATAGGAGATTAATTATGGCAGTTTATGATGAATCACAAATTCAAGTTTTAGAAGGACTTGAAGCAGTAAGAAAAAGACCAGGAATGTATATTGGAAATACATCGAGTACCGGTTTACATCATTTGGTTTATGAAATTGTAGATAATGCTGTTGACGAAGCCCTTGCCGGATTTTGTAATGAGATAAATGTTTACATAAATCCGGATGGTTCTATTAAAGTTTCTGATAACGGGCGAGGAATTCCAGTTGGTTTGCATCCACAAAAAAAAATTCCTGCTGTTGAAGTTGTTTTTACTGTTTTGCATGCAGGAGGAAAATTTGGTGGCGCAGGTTATAAAGTTTCAGGTGGGTTACACGGAGTAGGGGCTTCGGTTGTAAATGCTTTATCTGAATGGCTAACAGTTAAAGTTTTTCGCGATGGAAATATTTATGAGCAAAAATATTCGCGCGGAAAAGTTATAAGTAAACTAGAAAATATAGGCAAAACAGATTTACGTGGGACAACAGTGATTTTTAAGCCGGATAGCGAAATTTTTGAAAGTGTTATTTTTGATTTTGAGATATTAAAGCAAAGGTTGAGAGAGACTGCTTTTTTAACGAAAGGATTAAAAATAAATCTTTATGATTTGCGAGAAGATAGTTCTGATCAAGCTAATTTTTTTTATCAAGGCGGAATAACGGAGTTTGTAAAATATATTAATAAAAACAAAACGCCTGTATATGAAAAAATTTTTTATGCTGAGGGAATCAAAGACGACGTGCAAGTTGAAATTGCATTTCAGCATGACGATGGATTTTCTGAAAATATATATACGTTCGTAAATAATATTAATACGGTTGATGGCGGAACACATTTAATGGGATTTAGATTAGGTTTAACAAAAACGATAAATGATTACGGCAAAAAATTTGGTTTATTAAAAAATGATGAAAGTTTGACGGGAGAAGATGTTCGAGAGGGATTAACGGCTATTATAAGTATAAAAATTGCCGAACCGCAATTTGAAGGACAAACGAAAACCAAATTAGGTAATAGCATAGTAAAAGGAGCTGTCAATGATGTTTTGTGTGAGAAGCTAGAATATTTTTTGGAGGAAAATCCTGATGTAGGAAAAACGATAATAGAAAAAGCAAAATTAGCTTCGCACGCCAGAAACGCTGCAAAAAAAGCACGTGAATTAGTTAGAAGAAAATCTGTTTTAGAAGCTGGTCGTTTGCCCGGAAAATTGGCTGATTGTTCGGAGAAAGATCCCGAGTTGTGCGAAATATTTTTAGTTGAAGGCGATTCAGCCGGAGGTTCAGCAAAAAGCGCACGTACGCCAAAAACTCAGGCGATTTTACCTTTACGTGGAAAAATTTTAAACGTAGAAAAAGCAAGATTGGATCGAGCTCTAGCAAGTGAAATTATTCAGGCGATGATAACTGTTTTTGGAACTGGAATTCACGAGGATTTTGATATAAATAAATTGCGTTATCATAAAATAATTATAATGACGGATGCGGATGTTGATGGGGCGCATATAAGAACTTTGCTTTTGACTTTTATGTTTAGATTTATGAGGCCATTAATAGAAAACAAAAAAGTTTATGTTGCACAACCGCCTTTGTATCGCATAGAAAAAAATAAAAAATTATATTATGTTTATAGTGACGCTGAATTAAAAGATTTGTTGGATAAAATCGGCGAAGAAAAAACTAGTCGTCAAAGATATAAAGGATTAGGTGAGATGGATGCAGAACAACTTTGGGAAACAACGATGGATCCACAGAAAAGAATTTTATGGCAAGTTAATTTAAAAGATGCGATTGAGGCTGATTTGATTTTTACGAAATTGATGGGGGATCAAGTTGAATCTCGTCGGGAATTTATACAGATGTTTGCGAAATCTGTAAAAAATATAGATGCGTAAAAATATGTTAAAGTTGTTTTTTGGTTGAGAAAGTATTTTTGTGTAATATAGGATTTGTTTGCAAAAAAAATAATCGAGTTGATTTATCACTCGGTTATTTTTTTATTTGAATTTGTATTTTAAATAAAAATTTGATTATAATCGTGAAAAAATTTTGGAGGAGAAGTTTGTTATGAAAAAAATGTTTTTTTTGGTGTTAGTGCTGTTGAATATATTTTTTTTAGCGGCGTGTAAAAATAATTCCAATAAGAAAAAAGTTGGGATTTTGCAATTTGTATCACATGAGTCTATTGATAAAATTGTTAATGGAATTCAAGATGGATTGAAAGAAATTGATATGGATTTGGACGTAGATTTAAAAAATGCGAATGGAGATAATTTGACTGCGTTAAATATAGCGCAAAAATTTGTAAGTAATGAATATGATTTAATTATTGCTGTAACAACAGGAGGAGCACAAGCCGTTTTTAATGCGACGCGAAATAAAAATATTCCGATGGTTTTTGTTGGAGTTTCTGATCCGATTGGTGCAGGAATTATAAAATCAAAAGAAAATCCTGAAACAAATGTGACGGGAATTTCAGATTTTTTAGATGTAGAAGCAGAACTTGATCTTGTAAAAAATTTATTGCCGGACGCAAAAAAAATCGGAGTAATTTATAATGCGAGTGAGATTAATTCGTGTAATGAATTAGAATTATTAAAACTAAAGGCAAAAGATTTTGATTATGAAGTTGAAACAAATACGATTTCGTCGACAATGGATATAAATTTGGCAATGGATAATATTTTGGAAAAAGTTGATGTCATGATAAATCTTTTTGATAACACGGTTATGTCAGGTTTAGATATAGAAATAAAAAAATCTGATGAAAAAAATATTCCGGTGATAGGAGCAGTAAGAGAACAAGTTGAAAAAGGTGCGTTAGTTTCAAATAGTTTTGAACAATATGATTTGGGTTATGAGAGCAAAGATATGGTTAAAAAAATTTTAGAAGGCGAGTCAGCTAATAATATAAAAGTTAAAAATTGTGAGACGAAAAAATTATTTATTAATAAGGATAAAGCCGAGAAATTTAAAATTAAAATTCCTGAAGGAGCAAATTTGATTGAATGAGTTATTTGTTTAATATTTTAGAACTTGGATTGATTTATAGTTTATTATCGCTTGGAATTTATATAACGTATGGAATATTAAATTTTCCTGATTTGGGAGTAGACGGAGTAATTTGTTTAGGCGGAGCAATTACGGCATGTTTGATTAATAAAAATATAAATGTTTTTGTTGCGATGATTATAGCCGTTTTTTTTGGAATGATAGCTGGGTTTGTAACAGGTTTCTTGCATGTCAAATTTAAAATTAATGATTTGATTTGCGGAATTATTACGACGACGTGTTTATATTCGATTAATTTAGTAATTATGAATAAGAAAGCTAATTTAAGTTTAATTGGGCATGATACGATTTTTAGTTTATCCGGTTTAAATTTTATTTCTGGAAAATATAAAATAATAATTATTATGTTATTGATATGCGTAATAATAAAATTGCTAGTAAATTTTATTATGGATAGTGTTTTTGGATTATTTTTAAGATGTGTTGGATCGAATGAAAAATTAGTTTGTGCTTTTGGCGGCAATGCAAATAAATTTAAAATTATTGGCTTAATGATTTCGAATGGATTAGTTGCTTTATGTGGAAGTATTATTGTTCAGTATCAAGGATTTTGTGATATTGGAATTTCGATTGGAGCTTTAGTTTTAGGATTAACAATGGTTATTTTAGGATTAAATATAAATCGGTTTTTAAAAATGTTTGAGCTTTCGGTTTGCGTTATGCTTGGCGCGATTTTGTATGAATTTATTATTTGTTTAGCGTTAAATTTTGGTTTAGATACGATTTGGTTAAAATTTATTACTGGAATTTTATTGATTTTGATTTTAATTTTAAAACGTGGAGAAAAATCATGATAGAATTAAAAAATGTTAAGTGTAAATTTATTTTTAATGACGGATTAAATTTAAAAATAAATAAAAGCGAATTTGTTGTAATAATCGGAGATAATGGAGCAGGAAAATCTAGTTTGATTAATTTGATTTCGGGAAATTTATTTTGTTTGAGCGGGCAAATTTTAATTGATGGAATGGATTTTAGTAATAAAAAAAATTTTGAGCGGAGTAAATATATTTCTCATGTATTTCAAGATTTTCGAGCTGGAACAAATGGGTTAATGAGTGTGAGAGAAAATTTATCGCTTGCATTGAATAAAAATAATATTAATTTATTTAGGCGGGCAATTAAAAAAGAACATGATGATTTGTTTAAAAATATGATTGATTTAGATTTAAATAAAAAAGTTGATGAGCTTTCAGGTGGGCAAAGACAAAAATTAAGTTTGATTATGGCAATAATAAATAAGCCAAAAATTTTATTATTAGATGAACATACGGCAGCGTTAGATCCTGTTGCGGCAAAAGAAATTATGGAATTCACGAGTAAAATTATAAAAGAAAATAATTTGACGGCCTTGATGGTAACGCATAATTTAAAAATGAGTGCTGAGTATGGTGATAGATTAATTTTTATGCGTAACGGAAGAATAAAATTTGATATAAAAGGCAATAGAAATTTAGAAGATATAGTAAAAATGTTTGAGTAAAAAAATAGTGGGTAAATTTGGCATATTAGGTAGCGTTCAGATAAAATAAAAATAGATTGAGCAAAAAGAAAAACGTGATAAGATAGAAAAATAAAACTTACAAAAAGCTAGAGGGATTAATGCCGAGTAGACAAAGCCTATGAAAACGACAAAACTTTAGCTTTAGCCAAGGGGTCATGGGTTTAAGACAGTTGTTGCACCTAAAAAAAAATCGTAAATTCCATTGGCTCCATAATAAAAAACTTTATAAACAGCGCAACAATACCCAGCGATATTTTCTCAGATTGAAATATTTTAGAAAAGTTTTTACTTGTTATGATAAGCTTGATTCTATTTTTACTTTTACCACATCCCTTATTCCTTGCTTTTACTTTTGTTTTACTTTTTGCTACCTAAAAAAAAGTTTATTTAGCAAAGGCATATTGATTGCTTTTGCTTTTTTTATTGTTTTTAAGCTTAAATTTTTTTATATGTAGATAAATTTTTTGGTATAAGAACATTTTTTTTACAAAAAAAGTCTTGATAAGTAAAATTTGTTTTGGTAAAATAACAATACTGGTATTTGTTGACGTCATTTTTTTTATTTGATTAAAATTATAGGATGGAGTTAAATGAAGAAAGAAACAAATGATACGCTTAAAGATAACATGTTAAATGAGCTAGGTAGCGTTCACATAAAAAGTAAAACAAAAGTAAAAGCAAGGAATAAGGGATG
>CAMKTI010000014.1 GCA_946415665.1 uncultured Clostridia bacterium | reverse complement strand
TAATGAAGAGGATTATATATTCTTTATTGATAGTACGAGCATCAAGGTGAGTCCAAATGCAAACAAGAATAAAAATAATCAGGAACAAAGCATCTGACGTTCAAAAGGAGACCTGCCAACGAAGTTTCATTAGTGGTTTTTCGTTTATCTCCTGTCAACCATCACGGTGCTCCTGAAATAAGGAAACTGATTGAATCCATATATTCCAAAAATAATAATTATCTCTTGATGCACAAGACTCACGAAGATGATAAAACTTTGGCTTTGGACAAGAATCACTGGTTATTATCTCTAGATGGTATAGACAAAATCCAAAAACACGTAGCATAAAGAAATAGATAAAGAAGTAAAAAGTAAAAAATGAAAAAATAAGTAAGAAAAAGGGAGAAAAAAACTATCAAAGGAATGATGTCGAGATGAAGGGTTGGAAAAAATAAAAGATTATATAAAAGAAAAGCAAGAAAGAAAGAGTAGGGAATGATGATAGAGATTTTTTAAACGAAATATTTTGGATATTGAGGACAGGAGAACCATGGAGGGGCTTACTGCCAAATTATGGGACATGGTATACGGGGCATAAAAGATTTTTGAGATGGGCAAAAAATGGAAAATAGGAAAAATTAGCTAAAGTTTTAAATCAAAACGCAAAGCTAAAAAATATTGTGGCAATGATAGATTCAACCCATATAAAGATGCATATATACACAACGGGAGCAAAAAAAACAACCAGGATACCGGTTGCACAAAGGGCGGCCTAATTCTAAAGTCCACATAGTGGTTGACATCAAGAGAAAAGTAATTAATCTAAAAAAAACTGTGGATTGCGGTATAGCGCAGAATTTAATAAAAACAGTTAAACTCGGTACTTTGTTTTAAAATCGGGCTTATAATACAAATTCAATTATTAATTACACCGAAAAGCTTGGCATTAAGATAGTTATTCTGCCAAAGTCCAATCGGAAATCCAAAAGAAATTTTGATTCTAATTTGTATCGTTTACGCTACATTGTCGAAAATACATTTTTGAAATTTAAGTGTTGGCGTGGCATCGCTACCCGTTATTTCAAAATTTTTGTTGCCTTTCGTGTTTCTTTTTTTGTTCATTCTTTTTCCCTGTCTCTTGCTTCTCTTTAATTTTTTTGTTATTATTTACTTTTTTCTAAAATTATTCTCTTTAAAAAAAATTTGGTTGCTACTTGACAAACAAAAAATTTTGGTTTATCATTAATAGTGAATAAAGGAGCAAAATAAAAATGGAAAAAAACGTATCATAGATTTGATACAAGTGATGCAGAGTGGGAGCCAATAGAACCGCACATAATGGGTCAGCCCAGGCAACATGGAGGTATAGCCAAAAGCAATCGGAAGTTTATCAATGCAGTTGTTTGGATACTTAAAACAGGATCTCCGTGGAGGGATTTGCCGCCGGATTATGTCACTGTGTTATCTAGGCTGATCTGCCAGGTGCAGTTTTATTAGCTTCCACTTTGCATTACTTATATCAAATTTATGATACAACTGTTTCTTCGTTTTTATTTTTGATCATTTTTTATTTTTCTCCATTACATTTTATTCTATAATTTATTCCTCTTTTTTCTCGTGTAGACAGCATCTAATGAGAAATGGTACTTTTGAAATTTCTAGTTTATAATTGTCTTGTGTTTTAGTTAGATATGTCGGGGGAATAATATGAATAACTCGGATATTGATATGATTATCCCTGAAGGCAATGATGATAATATATTAATGTTAACAAGAGTTCATCTTTGTGAAGAGAGCGATGTTAGCCTTTGTTCCGTATAAAATAGACTGAGAAATTAAAAAACATAAAACATATTCCCACAAATCAAATTATGCAATATTGTCGTGGTAATAGGTCTTTAAATTCTGAATCTGTGTTCTAATAAAAACGTTTTTGTAAAAAATAAATTTATATGGTTGGTGTTGTTTGATGTTGAATGATGCAAACAAAATCGGGGAAGAAACTATAGATGCACAAGATAATAAGAACGGGAAATTAAGTTTAACTTCTTACAGTCAAGAAGATTTTTTAAAAATTATATGCAATCACAGATCTTTGGCTGCTTATAGTGAAAAAACAATCTCAGCCTTAGCAGAGGCGTTAAATAAAGATAAAGAGAAAATAAAAGATATGGTTAATTATATTTTGTTATTAGACAAACAAAAAATTACGGATTTGCTGCCAAAGCACAGATATTCAAATTTTGATAAACTGGATTTGTTGTTACAGCATAAAACTTATATGATTCTGTGTTTAATGGAATTTGGAATTAATCCGTTTGAAATAAAAAAATGTCTTGAATTAAATTCCAAGACTGATTTCAATTGGAATGGGTTTTTTAAGGTTATTCAAAACTATAGGAAAAAATGGTTTTTTGCATTTAACACTGGTCACCTTGGCGATGCAATATCTATTTGCGCTTCAATTGTTATAGTCGAACTTATAAATGTATTCGAAGATTTGTTAAAGCCGAATAATAATTCCGACCAGGTCAATATTGAGGCTGCAATTGATATTTTTAAGGATTGGCAATCAGAAGATTTTTTGCGTTTTATTTGGTTTTATCTAAACAAAGATATTCCAGAAACAAAAGAAACGCAAGCAATGAAACAATTTTTATTAGGTATTCCTGATGGGGTTATATTTACAAATTTTTTTGATCCAGAAGATAAAAATGTGGTATCAGAAGATGAAAACAAAAAGGAACTTGATTTGAGTGACATGAAATATGGGTATATCGGAAACACAGATTTCCAAAGTAATTTTTGCGATTGGATAAAAAATTTAGATCAGGTTATGATTGGTGTTTTTTGTTTGATTTTAATGCGTAACATTTCTTTTACTAATGAACAAATGAATTTTATTGCTTCAAAAGTCAATAACAATTCAGTAATGACAACATTAAGACAAATAAATCAAAGTTTAGATTATAAAAATGTTGTAGACAGGTGGTATTGTAATGGAAAAGATAATACTAGACGTGTGAAATTTGGGCCAATAACTCATGGTTTGGATTATGCATTTGTGAAAATATTTCGGGGAATTGGATATTTAGGTGCTTTACTATGGATGTTTTTGCATCTTATTCCTCGTGTTATTTTTGGTAGTGTCCCCGGTTTCATTTTTGCTTGTTGCTTGGCATTTTCTGAATTTACCTCCAAGGGACTTGGAATATTTTTCTTTTGGTCAACTCCATTTTGGATTTCTTTTGGTGTGGTGGCCTCAATATTTACTATTTTATTCAGTATCTATTATGTAGTTTCTGATGGCTCTAAATTTAGCTCATGGTGGCACGATTTTCCGGATAATATGCAAAAATTTTATAACAGAAGCAAAGTTGTATATTTGTTGGAGCTTTATAATATAAAACATCCAATCAATAATGTTAAATTACCGCCACAACAAATGAATATAAATCCTCTCGACCATTCAATCGTTAATCGCATAGATGTATTAAAATCAAAAGTAGAGATTCATGATAATGATAACACCAACAATCTCACAAGTACCAGGTAATAAAAACGAAATTTCTGAATCAATAAAATCAAATCCATAGACAATTTTATCACATAAAACTCAGCCCCAAATTTTTATTGGCAAAAAAATATTTTAAAAAACTTGTAGAAGGTTAATTTGAATCGATTGCAAGTTTTTTTTTGTATGCTAAAATAAAAAAAATAATTTTGAAGGAGAATATTTTTGTTATGATAAATATTATTTTAAAAGACGGAGCAAGTTTTGAAATTGATGAGCCAATGACTATTTTTGATGTCGCAAAAAAAATAAATATTAATTTAGCCAAAAAAGCTTGTTGTGCGTTAGTTGATGGCGAGTTAAAAGATTTGCGATTTGTAATAGAAAAAAATTGCAAGCTGGAAATTTTAAATTTGGATAATGAATTTGGTCTTGGAACTTTAAGGCATAGTTGTGCGCATGTTTTGGCGCAGGCAGTTAAAAGATTATTTCCTGAAATAAAATTAGCGATTGGGCCAAATATTAAAGACGGTTTTTATTATGATTTTGATGGGAAAATATTGCTTGAGGATTTGGCGCAAATTGAAAACGAAATGAAAAAAATAATAAAAGAAAATTATGAGATAAAACGTTTTGAGCTAGGAAAAAATGAAGCGTTAAAGTTAATGACGGAAAAAAATGAAACGTATAAAGTTGAATTGATAAATAATTTGCCAGTAGGAGCCAAAATTTCTTTTTATGAGCAAGGAGAATTTGTTGATTTGTGTGCCGGTCCACATGTTTTAAAAACCGGTGATATAAAAGCATTTAAATTAATTTCGGTGGCCGGAGCATATTGGCACGGCAATGAAAAAAATAAAATGTTGACGCGAATTTATGGAACAGCGTTTGAAAAAAAATCGAGTTTGGATGATTATTTAAATAAATTGGAAGAGGCAAAAAAACGTGATCATAGAAAACTTGGTCGGGAACTTGAGCTGTTTGAATTATTTGATGAAGCGCCGGGAATGCCATTTTTTTTGCCGAATGGAATGATTTTAAAAAATAATTTAATAGAATACTGGCGCGATGTGCATAAAAAAAATAATTATGATGAGATATCGACGCCAATGATTTTAAATAAAAATCTTTGGATAAAATCGGGACACTGGGCGCATTATAAAGAAAATATGTATACGACAGTGATTGATGAGCAAGATTTTGCCGTGAAACCAATGAATTGTCCGGGAAGTATTTTGGTTTATAAAAATAAATTACGGTCGTATAAAGATTTGCCATTAAGATTTGCCGAATTAGGTTTAGTTCATAGGCATGAAAAATCTGGGACGCTTCACGGTTTAATGCGAGTTAGATGTTTTACACAAGATGATGCACATATTTTTATTACGCAAGAGCAAATTAAAAGCGAAATTAAAAATATAATTGATTTGATTGATAAATTTTATTTGTTATTTGGATTTAAGTATTATATCGAGCTTTCGACGCGCCCTGATGATAGTATGGGAAGTGATGAAGATTGGGAAAAAGCTACGGAAGCACTTAAAAATGCTTTAACGGAAAAAAATTTGGATTTTAAAATAAACGAGGGCGACGGGGCATTTTATGGTCCAAAAATCGATTTTCATTTGGAAGATTCGTTAGGGAGAACTTGGCAATGCGGAACAATACAGTTGGATTTTCAGTTGCCAGAAAAATTTGAGTTGGAATATATTGGCGCGGATAATAAAAAACACAGACCGATTATGATTCACAGAGTTGTTTTTGGTAGCATCGAAAGATTTATCGGGATTTTGATTGAGCATTATGGTGGGAATTTTCCGATTTGGATTGCGCCGGTGCAAGTAAAAATTTTGCCGATTTCAGATAAATTTAATGATTACGCACAAAAAATTTGTGATGAGCTGAAATTAAATAATATTAGATGTGAAATTGATTTGCGGGCGGAAAAAATAAATTATAAAATTCGTGAGGCAAAATTAAAAAAGATAAAATATTTGCTTGTGATTGGCGAAAAAGAAATGAATGAAAATAATATAAGCGTAAGGCTTGCATCGGGAAAAAATATTTTTATTGGGCTTAATGAGTTTATAAAAAAAATTAATGACGAGATAAAAAATAAAAAAGATATCGATTTTGATTTGTAAAATGGGATTACTTTTCTAGGTAGTAAAATTCGTAATTTATGTATAAAAAAAAGCGAGTGGGATCTGATTTTAATTCAGAAAATCACCGCTTTTTTTAGTTTGAATTATTTTTTTGGTTCGGATCAATGATTGGTCCATCTTTATCATATATCAAAGGTTGTGTAATTTCTTTCGTTTTACCTTTGACAGTAACCGGATTTTTATCATTGTTTTGTCCTTTAGTGCCAATCGCATCGATTGGTTTTGATCCATTAAAACGATTAATCAGCCATAACACGAAAAAATATAAAACCCATGTCCCCAATGCAGACCAAAAAGCTACAGCAAGAGACAATTGCCAAAACAGAACAACATTTACCGCAATAATAACTAATGCCGAGCATACTAATTTTTTTTTCCATGTCCAAAAAATAATTTTAGTGTCTGTATGTGTATTTTTTTGCATACATCCAGGTTTTGTATAAACTTTAAAAGCATCTTTTTGCTTTTTTATCACCAATATCTCTGAAGCTTTCTTATACATATCATTATAAATTTCATCATTATAAAAGTCATTTTGTTGCAATGAATTTACTCCCATCACGTTCAAATCTGGATAATTCTTAGCATCGATTTTGTCAATACCAATCTTATATTTATCAATTAATTGGTTAAATTTTCCAAGTTCTGTTTTTATATTCTTAATGTTTTCCCGTGTCAAATTATTAAGTTTGTCATTTTTTGCTTTAGTCTGAAACCTTGCAGTTGCATTTCTATGTTTATAAATCCTAACTTTATTTTTTGCTCTCAAATATTTTAACCTTAGCGCGTGATTTTCTTTACTACTTAAAGCTTCTTCTTCTGTAAGCTTTTTAGCACGTTCTATTTCTTTTTCGGTAATATTTAACTCAGGCTCTTTTTCTAATTCATACCCTTTATTTTCATCCAACATAAAATCAATATCAGCTCTAATTCTTTTAAGAATATGCTTAAGTAATTCATCGCTATTCTCGGCTTTGGAATTTTCTTTTTCTTTTATAAGATATTCCATCAACTCGCAAATATTTTTTAATTGCCATTCGATTTTTGCATTTTCGCGATAATGATGTCCATAAGTTTTGTCTGCTAATCTATTAATTTCATTGTGATAAATAAAATTCCCCTTTTCATCAAATTTTTTAATATTTTTCAAGTTATCCTTTTCGTTAGCATATTTTGTGTTTTCTGGAGTTTTGCTTTTCCAAGTCATTGTATCGGTTCGCATAGAATGTATCCAAATTTTTTCGACCCAATCTTTTGGCAAACCAAAAAGTGCAGCAATAATTGGTATCGCAGCCGCAGCAATCGTGTCAGAATCTCCCGCAGCACGCAAAATTTTTACAATAGCTTCTTCTGCACACTTCGAAGTCAAACATATTTTAATTACTAACATCGCAGTCGGTAAAGCATTGGGTGCAAAATAATTATGTTCTATATATCCATTACAATCTTCATCATCGATTTTTTGCAATTTATCAGGATCAGTATTTTCCAACGTATTATTTCCACGATGAGAAATCATATCAAAAGTGCAAAAATTATATTTATCTACCCTTAAAAATTGGGCATCATGCCACAAAACTCTTCCAGTCTTTGGATCTTTTTTTTCTTCTGGATTTGAATAATTTTCTCCGTTTTTAAGTGGCTTAGGATCATAGTAAAGAAAATGAATAATATTTAATATCGTTTCTGATTGTAATCCACAATTTGCACAAAAACCCGCAGTAAAAGTCGCTCTTGCAGCTTTTCGCGAATAATCATGATCGTACATATTATGAATAAAAGTATCTGTTAATTCTAAACCCTGTTTAAAACCTTGGGCAGCAAAAATATTAACTCCATTTTGCATAACAGAACCATTTCCATAACTTCTACCACCGAATCCATTTTGATTCTTCTGCTCTTCTTTATATTTAGACATAACTTGTGAAAAATTAAATTCTTCACCTTTATGATCAGAAGCATGTTTTGAGATCATATTTAACGCGCCCTGAGCACCGCCGCCAAATTCACTCTCAGGATATTTGGCATCACCATACTCTGTTGCTAACTCAAATGTATAAGCATGTTCAAGATTGTTTTTTGTGGTTTCTTTATTAGTAAAATTTTTGTTTTCAGATACAAAAGTATAATCATTCTTATCTTTCGATAACTGATACTCTTCGTCATGTTTCAGACACGTCGCATATGCATTCTTGTCAAAAAATGTATCATCAGTAAACTTTTGATTTAATGAAACACAATTTTTAAAATTCGCGTAATCTGCTTTTTGCTGTTCATTTGATGGAAAATTAATGGGAACAATACTACGTTCATATAATGAGCCGGATGTTTGTTGATTTTCTAAATCTGGTAAAAGTGGACTTGTACATTCTATCGAATATTCTCTTATTTCGTCAGACATTTTACGGCTTTTTAAATGCATACTTTCAATAAAAGAGGATATAAAATCCCCACCACCTGTCGCACATGCTTTACCATAAAATACAATTTCAGGTTCTTCGTTACATAATAATTTGAGCTTTTTACTATTTTTGCCACCTAAATTATCACTTTCACCTTCATTGAATGTATTATTATTTAATATATCATTCATGTCAATTTTTTCCCCCATTAAAAAAAAATTTATTAAGCAACAATAATAATTTTAAAACAAAATTTTTTGTTTGTCAATATATAATCTAAATATTTTTATAAAATCCGTTCCACTACAATTAAGTTGGGTTCACATAACAAGCAAATCAAAAATAAAAGTAAAAGATGAGGTAGAGATAAAAATGGAGTGTAGACAAAGATAGATAAATGCGTAAAAAATCAAATAAAGTAATAAAGCAATAAATAACAAACAGAGAACATAATAAAGCAAAACTTTTGTTTGTCAAGTAGCAAACAAAATTTTTTTAAAAAGAATAATTTTAGAAAAAAATATGTGACAACAAAAAATGAAAGAGAAGTAAGAGACAGGGAAATAGCACAAATAAAAAAAGCACGGAAAAAAACAGAAGCTTTAAAATGACGGATAGCAATGCCACGCCAATGCTTAAATTTCAAAAATGTATTTTCGACAATATACTGCAGATTATACAAAGCAGAACCAAACTTTTGCTTGGATTTCCGATTGGACTTGGGTGAAATAATCATCTTAATGCTAAGTTTTTCAGCATAATTAATAATTGAATCCATATCACAAGCCTAATCCTCAAATATGGTACCAAGCTTAATTGCTTTTATTAAATCCAGTGTCACACTGCAATCTATCGTTATTGCGGTGGTTATTTTCAGATTAATAACTCTTTCATTGCTGTTTACTGACAAGTGGACTTTTGAATTGAACTTTCTTTTGTGTGACCATATTTTAGCTGCTATTTTTTGTGTCAGTAGCGTACATATGAACTTTTATGAGACTCGAATTTATATCACTACGCGTTTTTTTAGCTTTGTATCATTGTTCAGAATTTCAAACAAATACTCCTACGTTCCACTTCTTGCCCATCGAATAAATCTTTGATGAACTATACCCCACTTTCCATAATCTGGCGGCGAATCACTCCACGGAGATCCTGTTTTAAGTATCCAAACAACTGCATTGGTAAATTTCCGATTGTCTTTGGATATACCTCTATGTTGCCAAGATTAGCCTGTAAAGCGTGGTTTTATTAGCTCCCACTCCGCATCACTTATATCAAATCTACAATACGTTTTTTTCCATTTTTATTTTGCTCCTTTTTTTTATTTTTCTCCATTATTTTATAGTTTATTTCTCTTTTTTATCTTCTTTGTGTAGACAGTATCTAGTATCTAATTTTCTTAGCTGCTTGGAAAAAGTAGTATATGACACGGAGTGGGTTGATGACATGAATAAAAATTATAGAAAATATATTGAGGAGTGTTATGTAAATATGGGCAATAGGCAAGATGAACAGAGGGGTCTAAATAATAATTCGAGAATAACTAGAAATGTGGCGAATTTAAATGGCTATGTAGCTAATTTAAAGCGTAACAATAATGACAAAGGACATGAAAATTTTGAAGAAATGATGAATATGTTAAACGCTGAAAGGCATACAAATATGCAACACCTCAACAAAATAAATAACATCGAAGAAAGAGAACATCAAACAAATGAAAATATGCGAGCGATAAAGAACACTATAACTTCAGTAACAAATGAATTGGAGTTTATGGATAAAAGAGATAAAGAATATGACGAGAAACTTGAAGAGATGAAACGGAAAACAAAAGAGATGGAAAAGCAAGCTGATAATGAAATCGAACAAATTAAAAAGGGAAATAAAAAAAAACTTGAAGAGATGGAGCAAAAGAACAAAGAAATAAATGAAAAAGTAGATAAAGAACTTGAAGAGTATAAAAAACAAAACGATAAAGAACATGCGGAGTTTTTTAATCAATTAATTTCTCAAGTAAAAGATTTATCTCATTAAGTAAGTTCAATTTCATCCCAAAATTCATCTCGAAATTTATTGCGAAACGAGTCATTTAGAATATTTAGCAAAGCTCCTAGAGAATCACAGATAAGGCATGAATTATATGGCAACAAAGATAATTTTGGTGATGATCAAGAAACTCCGGGAAATAACCAAAATTTAAATCCTAGTTTTACAAATGCGAATGCAAATATAAATTTTAAAAGTAAATCCGAAAGAAAACAAAGAAAACAATGAAGGAAAAAAGTTGCTCGATAAAATCGAAAAAGTTGAAGATAAAGAAGAGGATAAAAAAAACAAATTCATGAGCAAGTAAAAGAAAAAAACAAAAAATATAAAGATTGAATTTTGAGATAAAAGTTTAAGCACATCGTATTTGGTGTGCTTTTTTGTTTTTGTTCATAAAATTTTATTGTTTATCTTATATATACGCTATCGAAAAAATATTTTCGAGTTAAATTATTTTTGTGAAAGAAAGATTGGTGTTTGAAAAATAAATTGACATCAGATCAAAAAAATGTTTAATTTAGCGGTAGGTACTCTTAATAAAGAAAATTAAATTTGTTTATGTATGAGGTGTAGGCATGGAGAATTTAGCCGTGATTAATAAAATAAATGCTGGGATTTTATTTGCCATAGGATACAATGATTTTAAATTGTCAGAGATGGTAAAAGTCGGCGAAAAAAAATTGATTGGCGAAGTTATAAAAATTTATAGCGATTATTCTGTGGTCCAAGTTTTTGAAGATGTGACAGGACTAAAAATCGGCGATAAAATTTATCCGACTGGAGAATTGTTATCGTTAGAATTAGGACCCGGAATAATCGGAAATATTTTTGATGGAATTCAACGACCTTTAGTATTTTTAGAAAAACAATCGGGGTATTTTTTATCGAGCGGAATATGTGCTTCGAATTTGGATCAAGAAAAATTATGGGCGACGAAAATTATTGTTCACAAAGGAGATTTTGTTAAACCTGGAGATATTGTCACAGAAATTAAAGAAACTGATTTAATTACGCATAAAATTATGGTTAAAGATGGAATTCATGGAAAAATAATTAAAGTTGTTGAGGACGGAAATTATAATATAAAAACTGTTTTGGCTGTGGTTGAAGATGAAAATAAAAATCAGTTTGAAATTAAAATGACTCAAGCTTGGCCAATAAGAATTCCCAGATATATAAAAAACAAAAAATCGGTTAGTAGGCCATTGATTACGGGACAAAGAATTATCGATACTTTTTTTCCGATTGCAAAAGGTGGCATAGCTGCAATTCCTGGTGGATTTGGAACAGGAAAAACTATGATGCAACATCAGTTGGCAAAATGGTCTGACGCAGATATTATTGTTTATGTTGGTTGTGGTGAGCGAGGAAATGAAATGACGCAGGTTCTTGAGGATTTTAGTAAGCTAAAAGATCCAAAATCTGGAGCATATTTAATGCAAAGAACGGTTTTAATTGCGAACACCTCGAATATGCCCGTTGCAGCACGCGAAGCAAGTATTTATACAGGAATTACTATTGCGGAATATTATCGCGATATGGGATATCATGTTGCAATGATGGCAGATTCGACATCACGGTGGGCGGAAGCCTTGAGGGAATTATCTGGACGATTGGAAGAAATGCCGGCAGAGGAAGGATTTCCTGCTTATTTAGCTTCGAAATTGGCAGGATTTTATGAACGCGCGGGATATGTTGAAAATTTAAATGGTACAGAAGGTTCGGTAAGTATAATTGGGGCTGTTTCGCCACAAGGTGGTGATTTGTCTGAGCCAGTTACGCAAAATACAAAAAGATTTGTGAGATGTTTTTGGGCACTTGATAAAAATTTAGCTTATGCAAGACATTTTCCGGCGATTAATTGGATGACAAGTTATACGGAATATTTGGATGATTTAAGTGATTGGTATAATGAAAATGTTGGTGTTGATTTTTTAAAAAATCGAAATGAGATGATAAAAATTTTGAATCAGGAAAGCGAATTAATGGAAATTGTAAAATTAATTGGATCAGACGTTTTGCCGGAAAATCAAAAATTAATTTTAGAGATAGCAAAAGTTATAAGATTGGGTTTTGTGCAACAAAATGCTTATCATGATTTTGATACGTATGTGCCATTTAAAAAGCAAATGAAAATGATGGAAGTAATTTTATATTTATATGATAAGTCAAAAAGTTTAGTTGAGTTAGGAATTCCGATGAGGGTTTTGATTGAGTCGGGCATTTATGAAAAAATAATAAGCATGAAATATGAAGTTGGAAATGATGATTTGGATAAGTTGAAAAATTATTTGGCTGATATAGATAGTTTTTATGAAAAATATAAGCGGGCATAATTAATTTAAAGCGAGGGGTATGCTTTGGAATTTATGAATTTGGAGAAAATCGAGGGAAATTTTATTGTTTTAGAAAACGAAGGAGCTAGTTATAACGAAGTTGTCGAAATAAAAGTTAATAATAAAAAAAAATTAGGGCAAGTCGTTGAGATAAATAAAAATAAAGTAATTGTGCAAGTTTTGGGTGATATACAAGGATTTTCGTTAAATAATACGAATGTAAAATTTTTAGGGCATCCGATGAAGATAAAGCTTTCGGAGGAAATTCTAGGCAGGATTTTTAATGGATTAGGCGAGCCAATTGATGATTTAGGCGAAATTTATTTTGAATGCAAAAAAAATATAAATGGCAGTGCAATTAATCCTGTTTCGCGAGTTTATCCAAGAAATTATATTCAAACAGGAATTTCTTCGATAGATGGTTTGACGACATTAATTCGTGGACAGAAATTACCTATATTTTCTGGAAATGGATTGCCGCATGATAAATTAGCAGCACAAATCGTTAGACAAGCTTCGTTAGGAAATAATTTGAATGAGAAATTTGGAATTGTTTTTGTGGCAATGGGTGTAAAATATGATGTGGCTGAGTATTTTAAAAAAGCTTTTGAAGAAAGCGGAGCGATGGAACGTGTCGTAATGTTTTTAAATTTAGCAAATGATTCTGTCGCAGAAAGAATTATTACGCCAAGATTAGGTTTGACTACGGCGGAATATTTGGCGTATGAAAAAAATATGCATGTGTTAGTAATTTTGACGGATATGACTGCGTATGCAGAAGCTTTGCGTGAAATTGCTTCGGGAAAAGGAGAAATTCCAGGAAGAAAAGGTTATCCCGGATATTTATATTCGGAGTTGGCAAGTTTATTTGAACGGGCAGGAATTATAAAAAATTCGAGTGGATCTGTCACGCAGATTCCGATTTTGACTATGCCGAATGATGATATTACGCATCCTGTTGCTGATTTAACTGGTTATATAACTGAAGGGCAAATAGTTTTAGATAGAAATTTATTTAATAAAGGAATTTATCCGCCGGTTAATATTTTGCCGTCGTTATCGCGTTTAATGAAAGATGGAATAGGAGAGAAATTTACTCGCGAGGATCATCAGGATTTGGCGAATCAGATTTTTTCTGCGTATGCACATGTAAATGATGTAAGGGCTTTGGCTGGAATTATTGGAGAAGATGAATTAAATGAAATTGATAAGGCTTATATAATTTTTGGTCGTTGTTTTGAAAAATTTTATTTGGGTCAAAGTGAATTTGAAAATAGAAATATTTTTGAGACGATTGAATTAGCCTGGAAACTATTAGGGCTTTTGCCAGAAAAAGAATTAAATAGGATAAATAAAAAATTTTTGGATAAGTATTATAAAAAAACGGTTGAGAGTGATTTTTAATGGCTGAAAATTTTGCGACGAAAGGAAATTTAATTAAAAACGAAAATAGATTAAAATTGGCGAAACAAGGTTATGAGTTATTGGATAAAAAGAAAAATGTTTTGATAAAAGAAATTATGGATTTGAATGAGCAAGCAAAAAAAATTCAGGCGAGCATGGAAAAAATTTTTGCCGAAGCTTATAAAGCGTTAGAAAAAGCAAATATAGAAAACGGAATAAATAATATAGAAAGATTAAGTCATGGCGTTGAGATAGAAAATAATTTAAAAATAAAATTTAGAAGTGTAATGGGTGTTGAGATTCCGATTGTTAGTTATGAAAATAGTGAGCTTAATTTGCCTGGTTATGGTTTTGGAAATATAAGTTCGAGTCTTGATGAAGCGATTTTTAAATTTAAAAAAGCAAGGAATTTAATTATTTTATTGGCAACAGTCGAAAATTCTGCGTATAGATTAGCGATTAATATAAAAAAAACGCAAAAACGGGCAAATGCATTAAAAAATTTTGCGATTCCAAAATATGAGAGGCTTGTAAAAAATATAAAAGAAGTTTTGGAAGAGCATGAACGCGATGAGTTTATAAGATTAAAAGTGATTAAAAAGAAAAAAATGGCGTGAGTCAGATAAAATAATTTTGTTGATATAAAAAAAAAACGAGCATACGGTCACCTAATGTCATTAAATTAAGATGGCGGCAGAGGGCCCTTTATACCAGAAATAGTACAGGGGTCTATTTTTAATATAAAGGGCTAATAAAGCCTTTCGTAATGTGCGGTTGCTGTCGCTTTGAAATTCTGTAAGTCAGTGAAAACAAACCCTATAATCAGAGAAATTCTAGACAGCATTTACATAAAAAGCAAATCAAAAATAAAAGCAAAGAAAATGGTAGAGATAAAAATAGAATCAAGTCTATCATGACGAATAAAAACTTTTCTAAAACGTTTCAATCTCAGGAAATATCTCTCGATATTGTTGTGCTGCTTATAAATGTGTTTATCATAGCTCCAAGGCAACTTACGATTTTTTTAGGTGGAACATCTTTGTAAGCTCTGTTCATCAGGAGATAATTATTATTTTTGGAATAAATGAATTCAATCAACCCTCTTTTTTCAGAGGCATAGTGAGAGTTGCCAGGAGACAAACGAAAAGCCGCTGGATATAAAAATGCACAACATAGGTGTAACTTTATTGTCAGGTCTCCTTTTTGACGTCCGATGCTTTACTTTTATTCTTGTTTGCATCTTGGATTATCTTTATGCTTGTACTATCAATAAAAAGTAATATAATTCTTTTTGCTAAACAATTTTTGTTTTTTCACAGCTTCTAAAATCAGAGTTTAAAAAAAAGCAATAGCTTTGGCAATTGTATCGTTCTTCGACCATCTACTAAATTTTATATAAACTGTGTGCCAGTTTCCATATTTTTTCGGTAACGTTCGTAATTCGCAATCATTCTCTATTATATAAACCATTACATATACGAATTTGTAGTTTTATATCTTCGCCGGTTTTCTCGCTATCGGCATTAGTCTCTCTAGCTTTTTATGTTATGTTTTTATAAGTTTCATATCTCTATCTTATCACTTTATCCGGTGGTAAATCCATCCATGAAGATCCTGTTTTAAGTATTCAAACAACCGCATTGATAAAATTCCGATTATCTTTGGCTACGTCGTCATGTTGTTCAGGCTGGTCTACCAGGTGTGGTTTTATCTTTTCCTATGTTTTATCGTCTATACCAAATCTATGATATGTTTCTTTGTTTATTTTTTTTTCCTTCTTTTTGGATTTAATAATCTAATAAGCGGCCATAATCATTCCATTCACCAAACATTATTCCCATTTTTGTATTATCAATAAATTTTTTTAGTGTATACTCATAAATTTTTCGTTGACGATTTTTTTCTCGTTGGATTGTGTCGATTCTTACCCTTTTATATAAATCAGGAAATTTAATAAAGTTTTGCCAAACATCAGGCGTTTTTTTTAATAAATTCAATATCTCGTCATCTATGTAAAATTCTTTTGCTTCTAAAAATTTTTTTCTGCCATTACTAGTCATCAAATTTAATTTTTCTAAACGCCGACATCTTTCTTTATTTAATTCCGACCATTGGCTATTTTTTCTTCTTGGACCAAACTTTTGAATATGGCCAAGACCTTCGAAATTTTTATGAATACTGTCTATCCATCCAAAACATAATGCTTCTTCAACAGCATCTATATACCAAAAAAAATTATCGTTTTTGGGACAACCTTTTTTTACATAAATCCAACATTCCGTTTTAATTTCGGAATTTTTTTCTAACCAACTTCTAAATTCACGTCTGTTTTTTATGTCAACAAAATTTTTTACTCCAACCAAAAAAATCCCTCTCAACAAAAAATAATTTGCTTTATAAAAATTAATCTCTGCAAAAAATTATATACTAGGCAATGTTCACATAAAATAAAAATAGATTGATTAAAAAGAAAAAAGTGATAAAACAAAGTAGAGAAATGGAACTGCCAGTAACACAATATAAAAAGCTAAAGGGATTAATGCCGATAGCAAGGAAACTGTCAGAGATATCAAACTAAAATTGCCAAAAGCTATTGCTTTTTTTCTGTCAGACCCTAATTTTACAAGCTATGAAAAAGTAAAAACTGTTTAATGAGGAGGATTATATACTCTTTATTGATAGTACAAACACAAGGGTAAGTCCAGATGCAAACAAGGACCAAGATAATTAAGAATAAAAAGCATCAGATGTTCAAAACGTGGGATGACAACCAAATTATATCTATGCTGTGTATCTTCACGTCAGGTTGTTTTCTGTTTGTCTTCTTGCTTTCACGATACCCCGAAGAAAGAAAATTGATTGAGTTCTCAATCCTCTATTCTTGATTACCTTGGTTCTTGTTTCCATCTGGATTTATCCCTATACTCATGCTATCAATAAGGATTAACATAATTCTCTGCCTTAATCAGATTTGATGAACTTCTTTACCTTTGTTCTCTGGTCGTTGTACATTTTCAGATCTCCCCACGTATTGTTCAAGATCAAGTTCCTCCAGATGTTTTTCAAGCGGTGATTTTTCGATTTGTTGTTGATGTAAATTTGGAATTCCAAGCATCAAATTAAATTGGCGTTTTTTATATATATAAAAAACCATTGAACCAATAAGAAATGTCAAAGTAATCATGATTGAAACAACGAAAAAAGCCGAACAATAATATGACACTATCGGAATACTTCTAAATGTAAGCCAAGGCATGTTTTTCCAAGAGTCAACAAATAGGATTTTTAAAAAATCCCCAAATCCCCAAGTGCATTTGCCGCCGTACCACCACTTAGCAGAACTGCAATTACGGAAAAAACTCCAATTATAAGCGCAATCAATGTGACTGAGCCCATTAAAACATCGGGAATTATAATCGTAAGAATTGGCCACATTGTTATAATCACAAATAAACTTATTTCTACAAACAAAATCCAAAACGCCTTTCTCATCCATAAATTTTTGAGATGATAACGATTTTCAAACAAATCATTTACAAGCTTGCGTTGATTTTCACCAAGGCTGTTAATAGAATCTTTGACATTTTGTAATATTTCCGTTCGCTTTTTATCTTCTTCGCCTTCAAAATCTTGAGAGTCTTTTGTTTTATCAATTTCATACAGCGCACGATTAAAATTTTGATGTTCTTTATGCTTTAACAAGAAGTCCATAAAATCCCACATACTTAATCCATAACTTTCTCTTAATTTTGTTATCTGATCCGGATTTTCTAACATGTGAAGATAAATAAATTGATGAAATGCATTTTCCCAGTTTTTTTGAATATCTTCCAAAATCTTTTGAGCTGATTTAAGTTCATTACTATATTTTTCTGAAACAAAGTGCACATGCTTTAACCATATGAGTTCTTTATCCAATTCATTTTTTTCTTTTCGTTCCTCTTCAAACTTTTTTCGGTCGATCTTCTGCTCTGATTCATAAGTATTTCTTTGGAGAAAAAACGGATTACTTAATGCTTTTTGGCGTGCTTCAATTCTTTTATAAATCTGTCCAATTTCTGTTGTCAAATTATTTAATTCACTTTCTTTCTCATTAATCAGCTTACCATTTCCTAAGATTTTCTTTTCCGTATCGTGATATAAGTCTAATTGTTCCATCTCTTTCTGGATATCTGAAAGACTTTTTTTTAAATAGTGAAAATATATCACATACCGAAGATGATTTTTTTTATCTTGAACACGCTCGGCATAATCAGTTTCAAAACCATTACTAAGTCTAGGAATTATTACTTCGTCATTTTTCATTGAAGCTATAAAACTATCTATTCGATTTTTTTGTTTCGATTCGAGAATTTCTTTAATCGAATTATTTGTCAAATCGTTTAAACCGATACTTAAAAAATCAAACAAAATACGTTCCATATAAATAATTTTTATATAATCTGTAAAATTACTTATGATTTCGCCTGTTTGCTCATCGAAAAATAACTTCTTTTTATCTGCTGAGGCTATATCAGCCCCATTTTTTAATGTTTTCTCTAACGCTTTTATATCAGTCTTAAAAGTATTATCTATCAATTTATTTAACGCATCATACCACTAGTAGCATCTTTGATGATTTTAAGATAATCCCTTTGTAAATCAAGATTACATTGCTTAACATCGTCATTAAAATCAAATTTAACGTCTTCACGCAAATGAACAGTTTGATTTTTCATTAAAAGCATAAAAATCTCCCCCAAAAAAATTGTTTTTGTAACATAAGAAATATAACACAAAAAATAGCTTTGTCAAATTTTTATCAAAAAAAATATAAGCTCGAACTTTTTTTCGGGTTTTATTTTTAATAAATATACCAAAAAAACTATGATTGAGAATCAATTTTCGAGGCTTGAGTTGCCTTTAAAGTTAAAGCACACTCTAAACGTTTTTTTTGTAATTCACAAGCATAATCATATGGCTCATATAAATTTTTATTTGAGTTATATGCATTTGCTGTGCATCCGCCACTGCAATAAAATTTTGCCCAACACTTTTGGCATTTTTTTTTGTTGCCAATATTACACGCTTTAAATTTTTTACGTATATCAAAATATTTTTTGCTTTTATCTTTATCAAAAACATTTCCCATTTTAAAATCTTGCAAACCAACAAACTGATGACACGGATAAAAATCTCCAACCGGATCAACTGCGATATATTCTGTTCCGGCACCGCATCCAACAATTCTTTTTGCAAAACATGGTCCATTATTTAAATCAATCATAAAGTGAAAAAAGTTAAACGCCTGATTATTTTCGATTATAATTTTTAATAATTTATCATACTCGTTAAAAATTTTATTTAAATCCTGTTTTTTTAACGCGTAATCACAATTTTCATCCGCAACAACTGGTTCCATCGAAATATTTTTAAAGCCAAGATTATATAAATGCAAAATATCTTCTGTAAAATCAAGATTATGATGTGTAAAAGTTCCACGAACATAATAATTTTTTGTTCCACGTTGCGAAACAAATTTTAAAAAATTTGGCACAATAATATCATAGCTTCCGGAATTATTTTTACTAGGTCGCATTTTATCATGCGTTTTTTTTCTTCCGTCCAAACTTAAAACCACGTTAAACATATTTTTATTTATATAATCAATTTTTTCCTGATCCAATAAAACTCCGTTTGTCGTTATCGTAAATCTAAAATTCTTGTCATAAATTTTTTCTTGCTCTCGCGCATAACTTATGATTTTTTTCACGACTTCAAAATTTAATAATGGCTCGCCACCAAAAAAATCTATCTCTAAATTTTTTCGCGCTTTCGAATTTTCTATCAAAAAATCTATTGCTTGCTTTCCAACTTCAAAACTCATTAAAGATTTTTCGCCGTGATAATTTCCTTCTTCTGCAAAACAATATTTAC
This sequence comes from uncultured Clostridia bacterium, assembly GCA_946415665.1. Classification (GTDB taxonomy): domain Bacteria; phylum Bacillota; class Clostridia; order Lachnospirales; family CAMVHY01; genus CAMVHY01. The sequence continues at coordinate 1,995 of CAMKTI010000014.1, read as the reverse complement.
ATTTTAAATTACACGCATGCGCAATATTTAAACACATTGCTTTTATAACAGGCTCATAATTTTCTAAATTATAATCTTCGGGCGCAAAATCTTTTGTAAATAATAATCCCTCATCTTCAAGATTTTTAATTTCGTCAATACACTCTTGAATTTCTTCACGCGAATAATTATTTTTCAGTTCACTAAAAATTTTTTTTTGATCCGGCCAATAATCTAAAATTTTATAAGACAAATCATCAAAAACATGTAGAGCATTACTATTTACATCCAAAACAATATTTAAATTTCCCGATTTAAATTTATGTATCATAAGTTTGTTTCCCCTTTTATAAATTTTTTTATGCTGCTAAATCGCACTATCATATTATAATATTTTTTGCAAAAAAAAATCAAAAATCATACAAAGCGATGACTTTTGATAAAAGAATATTTTTGTTGACAGAAATTCATTTTTTTTATTGAACTAAACAAATAAAACCTAAAAACTTTATTGATTCAGTTAAAAATATTCGCGCTCAATAAAATTTAAATTCATCGAGGCAATTAATGAGACCGTCGTATTTGATTTATTAAAAAATACAAATTTAGCATCGCAAAAAATTAATGATGCAGAAAAATGCGATTTAGAATGGTCTGTTTTTTATGTATGCGCGAGTTTGAAAATTTAATTTATCACGCTAACAAATAAATTTTTTTTTAAGCCCAGAATATTTAAATTGCGTTTTAACAAATCAAATATTAAACAAATAATATCTTGACTAATTATTTCACCGGGAATAATTAACGGTACGCCTGGTGGATACAAAATTATATAATCAGCACAAATTTTATTTTCACTTTTTTTTAACTGAACGTATTTTTTTTTTCTCTCCACAGCTTTTTTAATCGATAACACATTTTTTAATTTAACTTGCTTTAAATCACAAAAATTAATTTTTTTATATTCATGACAAAATTTTTTTTCCAAATTGTTAATCGCTTTTATTAACAAATTAAATCCATAATTATTATCAGCAATACTTGACAAAGCTATAAAATAATTTAGCCCTTGCATTTCTATTCCTAATTTAAATTTCTCAATTAAAATTTTTTCCCAATTAATATTTTTTTGTGCCAGATTAATAAAAAAAACCAGTTTGCTTATATCAAAATCATAAAATCCAAATTTTTGAACATAATTTTTATTTGCCAGTTCAAATATTTCATTATGCGACAAAATTTTTCTTACATCGAGCAATTTTTTTACATAATTATCATAAAATCCTCTTTGCGAAATAAATTTCAGCGTTTTATCCATCACGCTCATAAAAATATAAGATGGGCTCGTTGTCTGAAACATATTTAAATATTTTTTTACACGATTTATATCAACCGAATTATTTTTATTTAAATTTAAAATCGCGCTTTGTGTCAAACACGGCAAAGTTTTATGTAAACTATTAATCACAATATCTGCTCCGTTTTTAATCGCTCCAATAGGAAAATTTTTATTAAAAATAAAATGTGAACCGTGTGCTTCGTCCACAATCAAAATTTTTTTATATTTATGTGTGAGCTGAGCAATTTTTTTTATATCCAAACAAAAACCTTTATAATTTGGACTTGTAATAAAAACTGCTTTCGCATTGCTCTTTTTCAATAATTTTTCCAGTTCGAGATAATCAATTCCTGAATAAAAATTTTTTCCATATAAAAAAACAGGTTTTAAATTCCGTAATTCAAGCGCATTATAAAAACTTTTATGACTTTCACGCATTGCAATTATTTCTTCTTTTTCTTGACACACAGAAAAAACCGCCGCTAAAATTGCGACACTTGCTCCATTAACACAAAAAAAACTCTTCTGGCAACCAAAAATTTTTGCGCAGTCAGATTCTGCTTTTTTTATAATTCCATTTGGTTTTTGCAAATTATCCAGCCCATAAATTTCCGTAAAATCTAAATCAAGCAAATTTTTATACATAAATTTTTTATTTCGTTTATGTCCGGGCATAT
>CAMKTI010000013.1 GCA_946415665.1 uncultured Clostridia bacterium | reverse complement strand
TTTCATTACAAGACCACGATAGAATTCATAAGATCATTTCTCAGCGAATGTCCCGCTCTGGAAGGATGCAAGTACTACATGATTATGGATAATACTCCCTGGCATAAAAAAGCAAAGCGTTTTATAAATGATCAGGTCGTGTTCGTGTACCTTCCGCCATATTCTCCGGATCTAAATCCGATAGAACAAGTGTGGCGTGTCACAAGACGTGAAGCCAAGTATAATCGATTCTTTGCAGACACAAAAGAGTTTGAGAAAGCATTAGACTTGTATTATGAAATATATGCTTAACCCTGTGAATACCTGACGTCGTTATGATCATTTCATTTTTTTAGTGAGCAATCGGCACAAATCAATGTCGTTTACTGTAGCACCTTTTCATACTGATATCAATAATCTAAAATCAAAAATATCGCTCTCAACAAAAAAACACCGCAGAAAAAGGCGGTGTAACTAAGGGATTTTAATCCCGGAAATAATATCGGCATAGTTTGGAGAAATCCGGCTATGCCGATTTTTCTGTTTTCTTTGGCTGCGGCGGCATGAACTCTCCGATGCAGTTCCACACGATGCGCAGCCTCTGTACCTTGTGTCCGCTTATCCGCTCCGGTTTGAAAATCTCAATGCGCTCCACAAATTCACGGATGATCTCCGGCGTCAGTTCACGGACATCCGTGTACTTGCGTACCTTGGCAAGGAAAAGGTCAACATTGATGCTGCTTTCCTGCTGCGTGGCGATTATGTTCCGAAGTTCCGTCACACGGCATTCGAGCGCTTTCTGCTCCACTTCGTAGTTTTCGGGCATCTTGGCAAAACGCTCATCGGAAATCTTACCCTCGATATTATTCTCGTAGAGCCACTGAATGATCTCATCCAGCTTGTGGATACGAGCCTGTGACTGCTCCAGTTCACGCCTGCCGTCACGCAGGCTCCTGTCAACCTCGGCTCTGGATTTCTTGGTAATCATTTCCATAAATTCGTTCTCGTTCGCCTGCACGTAGCCCGTGATTTCACGAATACCCGCAAGAATCTGTTTTTCAATCACGCTGTTGCGTATCTGATGAGACGGGCAGATATCCTTGCCTTTTTTGCGGTAGGTGGTGCAGACCATGTACTCGCTCTGCGGAAGGCTCCTGCCGCGCACCTGATACATCTTCGCTCCGTAATCGGCGCAGAACACCATGCCGGAGAGAGCGGGCATTTTGCCCATCGGCGTAACCCTGCGTCTGCCGTCACGGATGCGCTGCACGATGTCGTAGGTCTCTTGGTCGATAATGGCCTCGTGCGTGTTCTCAAAAATCTGCCAGTTTGCAGGATCATTCTTGAGCTGCTTTTTCTGCTTGTAGGACTTGCGGTAGGTCTTGAAATTGACCGTGTGACCGAGGTATTCCGGTCGGGAGAGCATATGGGAAATGGTGCTGTCGCGCCATACATAATCGTTCTCGCCATCCCTGTTGTCGGGAATGTTTATCCCGTTCGCCTTGGCGTGTGCGGTTGGATTCATGATGTGCCGTTTTGAGATTTCCTTGGCAATCTGCGACACGCCGTAGCCCTGTACGCACAGGTGAAAAATATCTTGTACCACCTTGGCGGCATCCTCGTCCACAATCCAGTGTAGCTTGTCCTCCGGGTCTTTGACATACCCCCATATGGCGGATTCGTGCAGAGCGGCTTTCCCGCCTGTCCCTTTGCCTTGAAAACGGCTCGTATCTTCCTGCTTGTATCTTTGGCATAAAACTCATTGAAAATATTGATGAACGGCGTCATGTCGTTCTCTGCCTGATTGTCGCTGTCAACACCGTTGTTGATGGCGATGAAGCGGATATCGGCATTCGGGAAAATCATCTCCGTGTACATACCGACTTTCAGATAATCACGACCGAGGCGGCTCATATCTTTCACGATAATCGTGCCGACCTTGCCGTCATCCACAAGTTCCATGAGCCTGTTCCAGTCAGGCCTGTCGAAGGTCGTACCGCTGTAACCATCGTCCACGAACAGGGATGTATTGCGAAAACCGTTATCATCTGCGTACTTCTGTAGTATAGCCTTTTGGTTTTTGATGCTGTTGGAATCGCCCTGCAGCTCATCGTCTCTGGAGAGGCGGCAGTAGAGGGCTGTTATCTTATCTTCCTTCACAGCGGAAGACTGTCTGTTTGTATTCATGTGTACCTCCTTCCCGACAGTCTTCAAGCGGTATTACCATATATCCATACCATCTGTGAAGAAGTCAAGTTCTTTTGAGCCTTACGAGGCTTCTTTTTCCAAAGTTATCGGTTCGTTCATAATCAGCCGTTTTATCTTCTCGTATTCCGTCTCCTTGGCGTTCTCGCCTGTGGCGTACTCAACGACATAGAATGTATCATCCATCACGGATGCCGTGATTCTGATGGGCTTTATTTCCTTATCCATGTGTCCTCCTTTCTCCCCGAGGGGAATCTGATCTCCGGTGAATGTTAGCTGGGCAACGGGCGCAGGGCTTCACGCACAAATTCGCGTAAGTTTTCGTAGGAATAGGTTTCCTGCCCGGCAGGGGGCGGTCTAATCTCCGTGGCTGCCCGAAGCGGACAACGGCGCGGGGCTTCGTGTGCAAAAAAAGCGTATTCAAACGAGTAATTAACCCCTAAACCGTAAATAACCGCTATGAAAACCGTGCAATCCGATGTAATATAATCTTTGAATTCTTTGATTTCTGCGGGTAAACAGGCACGGCAGAGTGCAATCCGCCGTACCTGTCCGCAGGAGCCTTAATCCGTGATATTGATTACCATGCCCTGAAGCGCATCGCGGCGGATAAGTTTTCCGTCAAGGAACTCCAGCGCAAGATAGCCGATCTGGTCGAGCGTGACGAACTTCTCCTTAAGTGTCTGAATGCTGACGGGGCTGCGGTCAATAATCCAGTAGTAGCTGAAATCACCGAACACGATAGGTGTTTCCCCGGCTGCTTCATCGGGCATATCATTGGAGAAGACCACAGGCTTGCCGAGGATGGTATCATTTGCCTGATTCCACAGCGGATTTCCAGCCTCATCCTTCATAAGGCGCAGCGTGAGTGCGGTATTATCGTTCATCATCCATACGGCATTTTTACGGTACTCATCATTGAGGGCAAAGAACAGGCGGATCACGCCATCGTAGGTGATGTTGTCAGTAAAAACACCTGCCTCCGCGCCCTGACCGGGAGAAAGTATACCCGTGGGCATATGGTATCCCGTGCCCGTGATAAAGCCTTTATCCTCGGCTTTGGTGAAGTTCTTCGCAAGGCGGCTCGTGAAATAGTCCTCGATGTCAAAAGTGGCGTCATGGACAAAATCATCGTCCAGCTTTACGAATACCGCCAGCTTGTGCATATCCACGGAATAGCGTGTAAAATCCTCCATGCCGTCCTGAATGGGGATGCTGCCGTTCTCCGGCGCCCACTCGGCGAGGTCATCACAGTCCTTGGCAAAGATACGGCTCCCGCCGTTATATGCCTTTACGACAGTTGCCATGTTGTGGAACAGGCTCTCGCGCCTGATTGCCTTTCTCAGCTTGTCATCCGCAGCGTACGGGAGCGCATAGCCTCCTGTGGAGACATCCTTGCTGTCGTGCATACTGTCGGCGGCATAGCGGTTGCCGCGCATGAGGTTCCAGAAATTCGTGTTGTACTCGGCAGAGCCGATAATGCGGTCTTTCTCGTTAAATGTAGTCATAGTCGTAATCCTCCTTATTTCTTTTTGTTGCACACCGGGCATTCGTAAAGTCCCAGCGTATGGTGATCCTTGCATCTGCCGACCTGTTTCAGAACATTTCTGCCGCAGCAGGGACACTTGACATCGTAGGCAAGAGCCATCTCGATGCTGTAGGCACGGTTGGCGTGGAGACGATAATATCTGCGGTGATTGCCGTTATCGTCCGGGATGTACTCCGAGGTGAGATACAGGTCGTAGTGGTCCGCGATATAGTCCTCGGTGTAGTGGTAGTTGGTCAGCGGCTCTAAAGACCGCCAATTAAGTTTGTTTACTCTGAGTGGATAGTTGCTCATGTTAAAATCCTCGCTTTCTTAAATGTTGTTTTTTAGATGGAATAATTTGTCCCGGCTGTCATAGCCGTGGGCGATGAGGATGTTTGAATACTCACAGAGATCATCCACAGCCTCGCCGATTGCCTCTGCGCTTCTACCGATATCACGCACGGTCTTGACGATCAGGCAGTCGTGTGCGTGTTCCCCGAACCAGAGATAGAGCGTAGCGGAGCCTTTGCGGTTGGCACGGCTCACTCCGCTGACTTCGACATTGAAGCCGTTACCGAAATCCCGGTACAGGCACTTCTCCCAGTCGATGGTTCGGATGCGGTAGTCTGCCCCGAGCATTCTTTTCAGTTCCCAGAGCGATGGGTAATGCACCATAGTCGTTTCCCTCCTTCCTTTGTTGATGTGCGGGTAGCAGTGGGTAGCAGCACGGGTAGCAGCATTTTCGAGTACTGCTACCCCGAAAAAGCCTTTGTTTTCAACGGTTTGAGCCGTGTGGGTAGCACGGGTAGCAGAAGTTTCGATTTCATAGCCACAAAAAACAATCTTTGTATGCATTTTCACAATCTGCTTCCAAACTTTATTTTTTCGGCTTAGAAGTTTGAAATACTGCTACCTCTGCTACCCAGAGCCGTCAAACCCTTGTGTTTACTGTGTTTTCTTGGGTAGCAGTTGTGAATTTTACTGCTACCCGTACTGCTACCTCTGCTACCCGGATTACAGAAATTCGATGCCATCATAGCCATACTCCCTTGCATGTTGCTCCTTGGTTTCGAGCGTCAGCGAATATTCCTTGTAGTAGGTATTGCCTTTCTGCCGTGTGGTCATATCTGCATAAGTGTTGCCGAGATAATCGGCAAGGTCTTCACGGAATTCCTTGGCAGTCTTGGCAAAGCCGTTATTGTTCTCACGGCACCATGCCTGATACACGCGGTAGATGCGGCCTGTGGTGTAATGGCGGTTGATTTTGCCGTCCTGCCACGGACACATACATTCTTCAAAGAAGCTGATGACCGTGCTGTTTTCCGACATATATTCTGACCGTGCCGCCGTTACACTTTCCGGCTCAGAGAAGCGGTAGCCGTTTCGGATGACCGTCAGCAATGCCCGTACTGCTTTATACACGATGCCGCCACGCTCGGCGTACATCTTGTCGAACAGTTGCTTATCCTGCCTGTCCTTCGGTATAACATTCGGACAGCGGACAACCATGATGCGGTTGTATACCCACTGACCGTTATCGCCGCCGAACTTCGGCAGACGGTTCATGCAAAACCACAGCAGACCATTGTATGTGAATTCAAACGCCTGCTGGCCTTTGAACTCAGCATAGAGGCTGTCTCCGCCCGTGATCTTCTTGAATGTTTTCAGTTCATCAACAGACAGAAAACTCATATCCGATGAACCCGCCAGCCGTGTGCCGTAAATAGCTCCCGTGCCGAACCGGGCGTCAATCTCTTTCAGGTCAATGCCAATGAAGTTATCCTTGCCGAGAAGACGCTCTACAAGGCTCTTAAGCTGTGATTTACCAGTATCGCCATCGCCGACAAGGAACAGGGACTTTTTCAACCTTCAGCCCTTGATGTTGGAAACACATACACCGATGAATTCCAGCAACAGACGCTCGATAGCTTTATCACCGTTTGTGAGCGTGTGCATATACGAATCGAACACGGGCGTAGGCTCCGGCTTTCCCGTCCAGTTACATGGAATCTGTATCGTGGAATACACATTCGGCGTATGAGGGATCAGCGTAAGCGCATCCTCTGATACCGAGAGCAATCCATTCTTGAAATTGATGAAGTTCTCGTTTGCGTCCAGTTCATCCTGACCGACATAGTTAAGGTCGGTCGTGATATGCTGCAGGACTTCGTTCACCTTGCTCATCTTGACCATTTCCTCATCGTAGTCGGCAATATACTGTTTGATGATGCCCATCAGCATATAGTTGGAGTACAGGCGATAGAAGCCGTCCTCATATACATATTTCAGAAGTCCCTGCTTGCCGTTATCCCGTACAAGGATATAATCAAGATGCTCCCGGACGTGCTTTGCCAACAGAGGCACTACGATGTACGGTTCCCCGGTCATCTCGTTGAATCGTATAAAATCGGGATGTTCCATCTTGGAGCGGTGGAACGTACCGTGACAGGCTTCTATGCCTTTTTCAATGGTAGATTCCCGGTAATCGTCCCGGTTCCATTTCTCACGCATCAGTGCGGACGAGCGGAACACCGTGTCTATCATCTGCGGGTCTGCTCCCGTGCGGAACGCTATCATGGCGCACAGGGCGCAGTCGGCTTCGGACTGAGAGCCGTAATCGGAGTAATCGCCATCGTTATATAGCTTGCGGAACTTTTCACCGTTTTTCTGCTTAAGCAAGCTGGCTACGATATCGAATACTTCTTTATCGCCGCCGTTACGCTTTTCGCTGTACTTCAGCTTTTCTTTTTTCCGCATATTTTTGTCGAGCGTCAGCAGCACTGCATCTGTGCAGTCGTTGATATCAGCGTCCCGTATGACATTGCCTGTGAAAACGGCGAAACGGTTTGTAATCGCGCCGAAGTACAGTTCTATGTTGTTATGGGGATTCTTCTGGTAGAACGCCTTGTCCAGCTTCAGTTTGCCGTCCTTCTCGTAGGTCGGGATTTTGCTTGCGTCCATCAGACCATAGGAGTGGACGCCCGTGCCGCTATAGGAGCGTTCCATATAGGTGTCCAGACGGTCAATGCGTATCTGCACGAATGGGTCTGTCTCGTTCATGTGGTCAATATCTTGGAAGAACATATTCTCCGGCAGCGAAAAGCCGACAGCGTCATAACCTTTCTCTTTCATGGCCTTGACCGCTTCATCGTATATAACTCAAGTATGGGCGTGGGCTGCATCCGAGCCTGTCTCCGTGCCATAGGCGGAGATAGGATTTTTCTCAAACCGTCCGTCCTTTTTCCTGATGTTGAAACACACCCATATCCGCATTGTCTTTAAGTCATCTATCCGCATCCGGCGTTACCTCCTTCCTTCGATATTTTGTGGTGGTCATTCCTCTTTGTTAGAAGTAATGACCAGCCATTCCCGGAATGCGTCAATCGGGATAAGAATTCTCGTGCCGATGCGGATGGACGGGAATCCAGGCGTTTTGACAAGTTCATATGCTTTCGGCAGGGAGATGCCCATCTGCGAGGACAGTTCCTGCACGCTCATGGTTGTCTTTTCCATAGTCTTCATTACCTCCGTTTCTGTAGATTTGGGCATAAAAATACCACCTTCGGAAAATACCCTCGGATTTTCACTGGTGGTCATCTTAGTGCAATGTTTGCTTTGCCGTTTGTCTTGATTTGCAGTACTGCGTTGTAGGCTGTTAAATCCTTAATACCGCAGCCGTTTCTCTTGTCGATGATTTCCTCTTTTTTCTGGCTTCGTCTCAGTTCGCGTTGTTTCTGTCTGTTCCGCATTTTGCCCACCTCCTTGTTCGGATAAACTTCTCCCTTGATCCTACGAGAAATGGACAGGCCAACGTTCGCAAGAAAGCGGTTTTACAATATTGACAAGTTGCGTATCACTTGTTATAATTACTTTATCACAGTTCAAGCGAAAACACAAGTACTTCGCAACTGTTTTAGTAAAGTACAGTTAAACCGAAATACGAGGAGGCGCGGAGGATGGCAAAACAACCGGAACAGAATACAGACAGGTATTATGATGTTTTTCCCACTACACTGCGCGGAATACTCGAAAGCCATCCGAAGGACGGTCATTCTACAACCTACAAGGCGCTCGGTGAAGCAGTAGGCGTAAGGCAGCAGACAATCAGCCAGTATGCCAGCGGACAAACGCAGCCTACAGCGGATGTGGTTCTTCGGATAGCGCAGTTCTTTGATGTATCTGTGAACTATCTGCTTACAGGCGTCAGTTCTTTTAATAAGGAATACAGTCAGGAACTTGGCTTGTCCGAAACGGCGGTTGAGCATCTGAAACGCGCTAAAAATTTATATCCGCAGGTCGATCCCGATCCTGCGCGTGTGCATACCATACCGTATCTGGACGAGCTTCTTTCGGATGATGAGTTTTATGAATTTCTGGATGCCCTTTACTACTATGTGGATGGTCTTCAAGGGGCGCACGGTATGACCGATGAAATGAAGGAACATTTTAAAGGACTGGATATTGAGAACTATTTCGTCTGGCAGCTCCAGATGTTCGTGCAGGAATTCATACAAAAAGAAATCAAGAAGCTTGGACTGGATATCAGGACGGAATAGTCTGTATCGCTAAAAATAAAAAGTGTCAGCAGTGCTGACACAATTCGAAAAGAGGTTTTTTGAATGAACGAACTTGATAATACGTTCGCTGAAATAACACGAATAATAGAAGAATCCCGCGATAACGCCTACCGTAAGGTAAATGAGGAACTGATCCTCATGTATGGAAAAGTAGGTCAGTTTTTATCCGAAAAATCAAAAGAAGCAAATTACGGTGACGGATACATTGATTCCCTTTCCGATTATATTCAGCGCCAGTTTCACGGCATCAAGGGCTTTAACCGCCGTGGACTCTACCGCATGAAGCAGTTTTACGAGACCTATGCTGGAAATGAAAATGTGACAGCACTGCTGACACAATTGAGTTGGACAAACCATCTGCTTATAATGTCAGGCAGCAAGAGCGATGAAGAGCGCGAATTCTATATGCGCCTCGCTGTCAAAGAGCGCTACAGTTCACGTCAACTGGAACGTCAGATGGACAGCGGTTATTATGAGCGGTACATGCTTTCCAAGAACAAATTACTGCCGGAACCGCTAAAGTCGCGGCAGAATCCGTTCCTTGATCAGTATGTGGTGGAATTTCTCGCCCTGTCGGATTCATTCCATGAGAATGATTTCCGCAGGGCGCTTGTCAAAGGAATGCGCGATTTCATTCTGGAATTGGGCAGGGATTTCACTTTTGTCGGCGAATAATACCCGATTCAGGTTGGCAGCGAGGACTATCGTATCGACCTGCTGTTCTTCCACCGCAGCCTGCGCTGTCTTGTGGCAATAGAACTAAAGATTGGAAAATTCAAGCCTGAATATGTCTCCAAGATGGACTTTTATCTTGAGGGACTGGATCGGCAGATAAGAAAAGCGGATGAAAATCCGAGTGTTGGACTGCTGTTGTGTGCGTCTAAAAATGACGAAGTGGTCGAATATGCGATGAGCCGTACGCTCTCACCTATGATGGTGTCACAGTATCAGTTACAGTTGCCGGATAAGGATATCTTGCGCAAGAAACTGCAGGAATTGTCCAGCTTGCCGGAGATCGAAAAAAACACAGGAGGTAGTGATAATGCCTAACCTATCACAGATAAAGCGTCAGCGGATGCTGGATTTTTTGGAAACGCTTAAGAAAGAACATACGGACGATGAGTCCATACGTGCGTTTACAGAGATCGAGAACCAGCTGCGTGATAAGAAATATGGACTTGTTTGGGAGGAGCATTCAGAACGAGTGGATGAGATGCTCGAAGAAAACATTCCCATTTTCACGGAAGATACTGATAAGAAAATAACCACATCCGCAGATGGGGTCTATAACTTTATCCTTGAAGGGGATAACCTGCAAAGTCTTTATTTGTTGGAGAAGACGCATTGTGGACGTATAGACATGATTTATATAGACCCTCCGTATAATACCGGCGAGGAAGACTTTATTTACGATGATAATTATGTAGATACCAATGATGCATTTCGTCACAGTAAGTGGCTATCGTTCATGTCGGAACGCCTAAGAATTGCTAATCGTTTATTAGCACCACACGGGTTTATTTTTATCAGCATTGATGATAAAGAAGCGGCAACTCTGCGTCTTCTTTGTGATGAGATATTTGGTGAAGCAAATTATGAAAAAACGGATTATATTCAAGTCCGCTATCCAGAGAAGACCTTAAAATCTGATATGAAGTACCATAAAGAAATTGAGCAGGTATTAGTGTATAGAAAAAGCGATGAAGCAAAGCCGTATATTAAGCCAGAAGAATATGACTATGATAAATTTATATACTCGGTAGAAGAATTGACCTCTGGTACAGAAATGGAACTCGGCGGAAAGCGTGTTGTGCTCTTCAGAGATGGTGAGTATAAGATAGTAAAACACGATGTGGGCTTTAAGGATGGCTTGAAAGAAATATGGGCAACAGGAACAATATTAAACGGTAATTCCTCTGGAAGATTTTTTAGAGACTATCTTGATGGCAGAAAAATGCAAGATGGGCTTGGCGTAATATATAAGGTTTTTGATATTGGTGATAATCAATATGACTTTCGCTATTTTACAGGGCCCAAAAAGGCAAATGCCACTAAAGGTAAGTACTATCAAGGTGTTCCTATAGATAAAATGGAAGACGGTTCCGAAAAAATAACGCCCATTCCAAATTTCTATGATATGGCGGGTGACTTTGGTAATATTCGCCATGAAGGTGGCGTTGCATTTAACAGCGGTAAGAAACCGGTAAAAATGATAAAACGCTTTCTTGGATATTTTGAACGGAAAGATATATGTGTACTCGATTTTTTTGCAGGTAGCGGCTCAACTGGTCACGCCGTATTGGCATTAAACGAAGAAGACGGTGGTCAACGCCGTTTCATATTATGTACTAACAACGAAGTATCGGAAAAGAAGCATATAGCTTATTTTGTGGATCGTGGTTATATAGATGATCGTCCTCGTAAAGGGACTAAGAAAGAGGCGGAATGGAAAACAGCATGGGAAACATTTAAAATCTCTGCGAAGCACCAAAAAGAAACGGAAACAGCGGAATATCAAGAACTTGGAATATGCCATAGCGTAACATATCCGAGAATAAAAACTGTGATTACGGGAATCCGTACAGATGGCACCAAGTATTCCGATGGCATTCCCGCTAATCTAAAATACTTCAAATGCGACTGGACGCCACGCAAGCCAGAGGACTATCTTCTCAGCAATGCCCTGTGTCTCCACATCAGGGAAATGATCGAGCTGCAGCATGGCATTGAAATTGATAACGTCCGCAATGTGCTGATTTTAAACAAGGCGGATTTCAGAAAGTACGTAATGGACGATACCATTTACGGTCAGATTGAAAATATCTGGGTAAACCAGAACATCATTTTCAATTCCGAGGAAATGGAGCGGCTGAACGCACTCGGCTTCAAATACATACCGAGAGAATTCTTTGGTCAGGAATTAAGGGAGGCGGCAGAATAATGTTTACAGCAAAGCTATTTGATTTTCAAACAAAACACGAGGAAAGTCTGCTGGCGAAGTGCGCAGACCATGAGGAACTTGTTCTCTCCGCTCCCACTGGAGCAGGCAAAACCGTCCTCGTTTCAAAATTCATTGACGATTACCTCGATGAAAATCCGAATACAGTCTTTTTGTGGTTGTGTCCCGGTGCTGGCGGACTGGAAAAGCAGTCACAGGACAGCTTTAGAGAAGTGACCTCCGGCATCCCGGACGGCGATGTGTACGCTTTTATCAATGAAAGCGATCCTCGCGGCAAGGTGTTCTTCATTAACTGGGATAAAATCAATCGCTCATCGAATGTAGTACTCCGCGAAGGGGAACATCGTGATCTGATGGGCAAGGTTCTGTTCTGTCATACAAATGGAATCGATATTTTCATGCTAATCGATGAGGAACATAAATATCAGGCAACGGCAAACGAGTATATCGGCAATATCCAGCCCGTCCATGTGCTCCGCATTTCTGCTACTCCTGTCAGCAAGGGAAATCATACAGAAATCATCCCGGATGATGAAGTTATCGGCGCAGGTCTAATTGCAGTCGGAATATCCATAAATGAAGGTGTTTCCGCTGCCATTGAAGAGAACAACAGCCTTGACGATGATCTGCTCCTGCTTGATCTTGCAGATAAAAAGAGGAAAGAAATACAAGCAGAGTATGACGGCCGTGGGCTGAAAATCAGACCTCTTGTTCTGATACAGTTCCCGAACGGTTATGATGAGTGGATTGAGCGTGTGAAACGGGCTTTGGATGATTTGGGATATTCCTCCACATCCGGGCTTGTGGCTTCGTGGTTCTCAGGAGATCATCCCGACAATCCTGATGATATTAAAAAGCTGGATGGTCAGTATGTGTTTCTGCTGTTCAAACAGGCCATTGCCACAGGCTGGGACTGCCCTCGTGCAAAGATTCTTGTAAAGTTGCGCGAAGGTGGCACAGAGCGATTTAATATACAGACTGTAGGGCGTGTGCGCCGTATGCCGGAGCGTAAGCATTACGACTGTCCGCTGATTGATAACTGTTATGTTTACACTCTCGATAGTGAATATGCAGAGGGATTGACAAACAGTATCGGCGATTCGTTCTATACCTATCTGTATAAGCGTAAATTAGATGCTCCGAATATTGTGCTTCAGAAGGAATCACTAAACGGCAGCGACAGATATGCGGTTAACCCGGAGGCTGTCGTTAAAGTTGTTCGTGAGCAAATGTTGACGGAATGCGATCTTGATCATGATGGCAAGCTGAACAAACATGAGATGGAGGTCAGCAAGGGATATGTGTTTGGCACAAAGCTGAAAACGGAGGCCATCGAAGGCGTAGCCAGAACCACACACGATATCCGTTCTTTGAATCGCATTTTCGGCGGTGAGCATCAGATCAGCAACCACGATGACGGCTTTATCATTCGTGATGCAAAGCGCCGGCGCCGGATTGCAATGGCAATCGGTATTGACGAGAACATTTCCAACAATGCCCTGCGCGTTTTATTCGGACCGCTTGATATGCAGATGTCGATGTTCTCACAGGAAGAGATTGATTTTGAGAAAGCGCATAAGCTGATTGACGGTCTGAGTTTGCGTGAATATAACGCTTTCCTTGTGAATAACAGGGATAGGCTCGTGGATGTATTCAATGGTGTCAGCGCAGACAGCATCGCCGAAATTGAGGAAAATGATATCGTTACTGCTAACTGGGCAATCCCACGAGAACAATACTATAAGCAACACAAACGTATCGCAAGCACAAAAATCATGGGTAAGAATCCCTTTGTGGATTACGGCAATAATATCCTCATTCAGCCGAACCGCACATTCACGGAGATTTCCTTTGAGAACTGGTGTGAGCATTACGATCCTGTGGAATGGTGTTACAAGAACGGCGATAAGGGCGATGAGTATTTCAGCATCGTCTACCATATGGCATTCAGGCGCAGCAAGTTCTACCCAGACTACATCATAAAGCTAAAGAACGGCGATGTATGGATAATCGAGGCGAAAGGCGGTATGACCGCTGACGGCAGTTCTAACAACATCGATAAACACGCTCCTCGCAAGTTTGAAGCACTGAAAGAGTATGCCTCCCGTCATCCGGAAATCAAATGGGGATTTGTGAGAGCGGTCGGAACACAGATATACTTGTCTAACACGGAGTGGTCGGAGGATGTTACAAACAGGAACGTTTGGAAATCGATAGAAGTGTTTATTCAATAATCTAAAATGTGAGGTGCTTTGTAATGAAGAGAGTCTTTATAAGTTTTGCGAAAGAAGATATTCGCTTAAGGGATTTACTCAGAGGACAAGCTCGTAATGAGAATTCCCCTTTTGAGTATGTAGATATGTCGGTTAAATAGCCGTGGGATTCACAGTGGAAAACCAACTGCAGGACACGAATTAAAGGGTGTGACGGCATGATAGCCATTATCTCTCAAAACACACGTAATGCAGATGGACAAATATGGGAAATAAAATGTGCTCAGCAGGAAGGCATTCCCGTACTCGGGATTTATGGCTATAACACTCATGTAGGGTCAGTTCCGAGCGATTGCGGATATGTCAGAATAGTGGACTGGACATGGTCGAACATCTCTGGTTGGCTAAGAACTTTGTAGAGGAGGATGAGTATGGATAATAATGAATCCAAAAATAAATTGCTTCTTGCGCAATGGCAGACATGTGTTGAGATGGCAAACTCTATCAGTCAACGCCGAGATACAATGAACAATATTTTTGTTACCTTGAATCTGGCAATCATGGCGGCTGTTTCTATAGTATGGGATATAAAGTTAATTCTTATTCTTGTTGCCGGAATAGTTGTTTGCGTCCTATGGCTTTTGTTTATTAGAAATTACGAACAGCTTAACTCTGCCAAATTTGATGTTATCAATGGAATAGAAAAGAATTTACCTGCTCAACCATTCTGTGAAGAATGGGAGAAACTGAAGAGCAACAAAAAGTACATGGACGGGACAAAACTTGAAAAGTGTCTCCCGATTATGTTTATTGCTTTGTATATTGTCACGGCTATCATTATCGTTGTAATCAAATTAAATGCAGGAGGAACTCCCTAATGACATATAATCTATTCATCAGCCATTCATGGACATACAGCGATGCGTATGAAAAACTGGTTGCGCTACTTGATGCAAAACCGTACTTCAGTTACAAAAATTATTCAGTTCCAAAAAATGATCCCATTCACCATGCCTATTATGACTATCAGTTAAAGGCGGCAATAAAGGTTCAAATGCAACCTGCAAGCTGTGTTCTCATCCTTGCTGGTGTATATGCAAGCTACAGTAAATGGATTAATATAGAAATAGAGCTTGCACAGCAAATGGGAAAAACAATAATAGCAATTGAGCCTTGGGGTTCAGAAAAAACTTCAGCTACAGTTAAGAATGCAGCTAATAAAATTGTTAAGTGGAATACCGATTCAATAGTGGACGCCATACGCGGCTACTAAAGTATTTATAGAAAAAACGGCCATGCAGGAGCATTTCTACTCTTACATGGTCGTTCTTTTTGTTGTCCCGCTTGAAGAAGGCCGGCTTAAATTTGCTTGTTTTGGCAAATCCCTAAGTTCAACCCTCTAATCCGCGGCGTTTTTTTACATACAATAAATTTTTTTACAGATACTATTATTTATTTTTATTTAATTTAAACGATAAGGACAGCCTCCATGTCAATCATGAATATCATCTAATTTTACTTCTTTTATTTGTCCGGGGTACAAAAATTTTCTCCCGTCCTTTTCGTCAAGGCATCTAAGTTTACACTTCTCAGTTGACCAATGGATATCTTTTGATAGAGTACAATTGCAAGCGTACAACTTTTTTTGTACTCCAAAATCTCTGCCTGAGAGAATTAGTATACACAAAAAAAATTCCACAATAAATATACTCAAAATATACGTTAAACATGCATATATTACGTTTAGATGCATAGTAATAAAAAAACTGGCAACTAAAAGACATAAAGCAAAAAAAGGTATGACATAATTCGTAATTAAAGGTATAAATACTAGAATCCGACTTAAAACAGAGATTGATCTTGCCCTTGCACACATACGACAGCCAACATAATCTTCGTCCGGTAGAATTTTACCAAGAAAGATCGCTAAACACGTTTGTTTGAAGTCATGAAAATACATTCTCCAGATCAGTCTTATAAAATAAAATACCTTTTTATACCACGCTAAATCAAAATAGCACTTATCAGAATATATTCTTGGATAAAAGTAAAACTCACAAGAGAACGTTTTAGGCTCGCAATCGTCAACGTTTTCCATAGCAAATCACCTCCACAAACAAAATCAAATTTTAAAATTCGTTTTTATGTTAGTACTTTTTCATACTGATATCAATAATCTAAAATCAAAAATATTGCTCTCAACAAAAAAACACCGCAGAAAATCCGTGGCGTTTTTTTACATACAATGAATTTTTTTACGGATACTATTATTTATTTTTATTTAATTTAAACGATAAGGACAGCCCCCATGCCAATCATGAATATCATCTAATTTTGCTTCTTTTATTTGTCCAGGGTACAAAAATTCTCTCCCGTCCTCTTTTTTAAGGTTTCTAAGTTCACATTGATCAATTGTCAAATGGATATCTTGCTGTTGATCACAATTGCAAGCGTATAATTTCTTATGCACACCAAAATCATTGCCGAAATAACGAAATTTGCTTTTTATGTGAACACCGTCTAATCTTATTTTATTTTTATATCATTTTTAAATATTTAAGCCATAAAAAAATTATTTCTGTCCAGAATAATATTCCATTTTTACTCTATCTGTTTCTATTAACACAGTATTTTGGTTCAATTTTTTTATAATTTCGTCAGCAACTTTATAAACCGTAATTTTATCTGTGTCATCAAAATAACAAACAATCGTATTTTCATGAGTCGATTTGCCAGTTTCATCTTTCCATGAACCGACCGCATCTTGAATTGTATATCCATCAAAATGTTTTAAACAAATCTCATCTACAATTTTTTTTGCTTCATCCGTCGAGATTTCTTGTTTGTACGTGTTTTTGTCATTTGTTCCGATATACATAACATACTGTTCTTTTACATTTCCAGTTCCGGGAGAAATATTAGATGCTAATGTCACCGTAATAATAAGATTAACTACAGAAATTAAAATTATAATCACATTAAGCGTTAACCACTTTTTTTCTGCCATAAAAAATACCCCCTAATAAAATAAACCAAAAAAATTTTTATACGCAACAAAACTTTTTTTAATCAATTCCAGTATTTTCTGTCAAGATTTCTGTATTGAATCGCCTCAGCAATATGCTCAACAAGAATCTTTTCTGATAACTCCAAATCAGCAATCGTCCTCGCGACTTTTAAAATTTTATTATATGCTCGCGCACTTAATTTTAAACTATTAAATGCCTTTCGTAAAATAATTTGGCACTCTTCATCCAACTTACAAAAAGTTTCCGTTTGCGATGCTGTTAATTGCGAATTAAATTTTATATTTAAATCTTTATATCTTTCAGCTTGTATTTTTTGCGCCGCTAATACTCTTTTTTTTATCTCACTAGATTTTTCTGACGGCCTCGTTTTATTTAAATCTTTATAATTTACTCCAGCAACTTCAATTTGAATGTCAATTCTATCTAATAACGGGCCAGAAATTTTATTTAGATATTTATTAATTTCGTTTTGAGTGCAACTACATTTTATATTCGAACCATAATATCCACACGGACACGGATTCATTGACGCAACTAACATAAAATTCGCAGGATAACTTATTATTCCATTTACGCGCGAAATAGTTATAAATTTATCTTCAAGCGGTTGTCTCATAACTTCTAAAACACTTTTGCTAAACTCAGTTAATTCATCCAAAAATAAAATTCCGTTATGAGCCAAACTTATTTCTCCTGGTTTTGGAATTCTTCCACCACCAACTAATGCCGAATAAGAAATAGTATGATGTGGCGCACGAAAAGGTCTTTTCACAATCAAAACATTTTTATTTTCAAGCAAACCTGAGACACTATAAATTTTTGTTACTTCGATACTTTCTTCAAAACTTAAATTTGGCAAAATCGTTGGCAATCGTTTTGCTATCATTGTTTTTCCTGAACCGGGCGGACCAATCATTAAAATATTATGATATCCTGCCGCACCAATTTCTATTGCCCGCTTAACATTTTCTTGTCCTTTTACTTCAGAAAAATCCACATCATAATTATCTTTCTCAGAATCAAATATTTTATAAAAATCATTTTTTACGGGAGAAATTTTTTTTCGCATAAAATGCGCTATTAACTCTTTTAAATTTTTTACTCCTATAACTTCCATTTCATTTACAACTGAAGCTTCTTCTGCATTTTCATAAGGCACAATACATTTTCTTATATTATTTTCAAACGCACTATAAACCATTGGCAAAATTCCATTTACATGTCTAATTGTTCCGTCAAGAGATAATTCGCCAATTATAAAATATCCTTCGGTTTGACTTGCATCTATTATTCCCATACAAACTAATAATCCAACGGCAATTGGTAAATCAAAAACAGGTCCTTCTTTTTTTACATCTGCCGGAGCTAAATTAATCGTTATTCTCCTCGCAGGTAATATATAATTTGCGTTTTTAATCGCTGTTTTTACACGTTCTTTTGATTCTCGCACGGCTGAATCTGGCAGACCAACTATATCAATTCCTGGCAAACCATGACTCATATCAACTTCAACATCTATTAAATATCCATTTATTCCTATCAAAGCTCCGCTTAAAATTTTTGCTATCAAATTTTTTCACCTCGAGCTTTTATTTTTTTTTTATTATATCTATAGCAAGATAAATTTAACACCAAAAAACGAAGTAAAAATACATTGACAAACAAAATATTTTTAAGTCCGACCTTGTTTTACATAAATTTTATTTTTTTATTTGGACAAAATAAAAAAAACGATGAGAATCATTAAAAAGCAACATAAGATAAAATTAAACAAGCAAAAGATAATATGTAATTTGAAACAGCTTATAAAAATATTTTGAATTACTATTGACAAATAAAAAATTTTATTTTAAAATAAATGTTAAAGAGTGGAAAAAAGACATCATTTTTTTGTTGATTAATATTTTTGTAAATAAGGAGAGGGAAAAAAATGAGTGAAGAAGCTAAAAATATTCAGACAGGTGTGATTGGTTCAAAAGACATTAATTCTCATAAAAATAATTTTCAAGAATTAATAAATGAATTGAATAAGTTAGATGCCGATTATTTTAATTCTTTTCTAGATATTGTGTTAAAAGATAAAAAAAAATACTTTGGAGAGATGAACCCAATAGATTTTTTATTGGATTGGAAATATGAAATAGCAAAGGTTTTATGTACTCAAAAATTAGAATTAAAAAAAGGCAATAATCAAGCTTTGATTGATAAATTTAAAGACTTGGATTTTGAAAATAATAAATCAGAACTAATGAAAGTGCTTCAAAATTTAAAAGTTGCCGAGTCAACTCAAAAAATAATTTTAGATAATTTTGTAAATCAGAAGGGATTTGAATCGTTAGATTTAAAACCCTTTGAAGAGATCGAAGAAAAATATGGTACTCAAGTCAATAATCGCGACGAAAGCAAAACAATTTTTATTCCTATATCAAACGATTTTATAAAATTATGCAAAGTTATTTGGCGGATTATTAAAAACACAGATACTGAATATAAAAATCAGTTCGAGGAATATAGACATGATGCATTTGATTTGGTAGCCCATATAAATAGAGTTTTTGCTTCAGATACAAACAAAACTTTTTTTGAGGCTTTGAATAAGTGGGATATGAATTGGCGTAAAAAATTAAGCACTGAGAAATTCGGATCACCGGAAGATAATTTAAAGGCATTTTATTACTGCAGCAAAAATGATATTTTTACATATTTTTATAATCTTAGTCGTATAAAATATGGAGACACTGAATACACAGAATTTGCACAGCGTTTGGAGTTACCACATTTAGATTGTAAAGTGGTGATTTTGACGCATTATAAACAAATAATTGCTGTGGATTTGTCTATTTATCGACAATACAATCATCGTCCTGCTAATAAGATTATAATTGCTCAAACTGAAGAAGAAGAAAATGATAGAAGAACAACCATTGGCCAAAATATAAAAAGATTTGTAGTAGGTTTAGTAAATAGTTTGGTAAAAACATGGAACAACCTGTCACAAAAAACGAAGAAAATCATATCGGGTTCGTTGTTTCTTGTTTTCTTTGTGCTTTGGATTTTAGTAGTATTAAATTTTTTAGAAATTGTTGTGTTTATGTCGCTTGCGTTATCGTGGACAATTGCAATAATTTCTTTCGTTGGGACAGGAGTGTTTGGATTTATGTTTACGATATTAATAACTGATGATTCAGAAAGTTTGCAAAGAGAGTTAAATAACCAAGATAATTTAGATTTGGATTCAAATGCAACTCATGCCTCAGAAAGAGGCGATATCGATTTAAGTTTAGATGAAATAGAAATAGAATCAGATGAAACACCATTAATAGTAATAGGATTAGATAAAATGGAGAATGAAAATAATTTGTCGTCTGATCTACAAAAATAAATTTAAACAACGAGAAGAACAAGCATAAAAAATTTTGTGCTTGTTTTTTTTATGTGAAGACATATAATTTTAGTTATGGGAAATTTAATTTTAGATAAAAACAAAATAAAAGTTTTGGATGACTCGGTGATAAATAAAATTTCTGCCGGCGAAGTTATCGAACGTCCTCTATCGATTGTGAAAGAATTAGTCGAAAATTCGATTGATGCGCGATCAAATTCGATTACAGTCGAAATAAAAAACGGAGGAATAAATTATATAAGAGTGACGGATAATGGAATCGGCATAGAAAAAAATCAAGTCAAAACAGCCTTTTTAAATCATGCGACAAGCAAACTTAAAAATTTTGATGACTTTCAAAATCTTTGTACGTTAGGATTTCGTGGCGAGGCTTTATGTACAATCGGAGCTGTTTCACAAGTTGAAATGATTACGAAAACGCAAAAAGAATCGTTGGGGACATATATAAAAATTCACGGCGGAAAATTTTTGGAAGAGAAATCTATTGCGAGCCAACAGGGAACAACTGTTATTGCAAGTAATATTTTTTTTAACACGCCGGCAAGATTAAAATTTTTAAAAAAGTCATGGATAGAGGGAAGTTATATTTCTAATTTAATGAATAAGTTTGCGTTGGCGAATTTTAATATCGCGTTTAAATTTATAAATAACGGAAAAATTGTTTTTAACACGCGTGGGGACGGAAATTTAAAATCGGTTTTGGCTTGTATTTTAGGGATCGATGTTGCGAAAAATGTTTTTGAAATAAATGAACAAAGCGAAAAATTTTTATTGGAAGGATATGTCGCTACGCCGAAATTTTTTAGAAACAGTCGCGTGCAACAAAATTTTTTTGTAAATGGCAGATGTATTAAAAATAATATTTTGGAGGCGGCGGTTGAAAACGCTTTTAAAAATAAAAATAAATTGATGGTTGGGCAATTTCCGGTTTATGTTTTAAATTTATGTGTCGCCCCGAGTTTTATTGATGTAAATGTGCATCCAAATAAATTGGAAATAAAATTTGAAAATGATGATTTGGTTTATGATTTTGTTTTTAATGCGATTATAAAAAATATTGATGCGTTTGAAAAAAAATTTTGGGTTTGTGAGCAAAAATTTGATGTTGATAGTGATTGTAAAAAAAATATTTTGTGTGAAGAAAAAACTAATTTTGAGATAAGTAAAAGTTGTGCTGATAAAAATTTTTATGTGAAATTAAATGAATATGAAAAAAAAATTGATTTGCCGGCACAAAAAAATATGTTTTATGAGAATAAAATTTTGGCGGATAAAAATTATTTTGAGCAAAAAAAATTGGTTGATGAAAATCTTAAGTATGACGAAAAAAATAAAAATGAAAAAAAGGAAAATGATTTAAAAAGTAATTATAAAATTATTGGATGCTTATTTGATACTTATTGGTTAATTGAGTTTGAAAATAAATTTTTTTTGCTGGATCAGCACGCTGCTCATGAAAGGATTTTGTTTGAGGAAATAAAAAATAAGTTCGAAAAGAAAGATTTTGATGTGCAGAAATTAATTTTGCCGATTGAGTTTGAATTAAATGATTATGACGCGAAAATATTTTTGGATGAGATTGAAGAGATAAAAAAATTTGGCTTTGAAATAGAAAATCATGAAAATAAATTTAAAATTTGCGGTGTACCAAATGGTTTTGGTAAATATATTTCGCGCGAGTTTTTTGTTGATTTAATTGAGGAGCTAAAAAGTGGGCTGAAAAAAAGTTTTATTTATGAAGAGAAGATAAAAGAAATAATGCAAATGGCGTGCAAAAAAGCAATTAAAGCTGGCGATAAATTATTTGATTTTGAAATTGAGAATTTGGTGAGAAAAATATTTGTGAGCGAAGATTTATTTAATTGTCCACATGGGAGACCGATTATTATAGAAATTTTAAGGAGCGAAATAGAAAAATTGTTTATGAGGAGAAAATGAGGCCGTTAATTGTTATTACAGGAGCAACTGCAACCGGAAAGTCTGATTTGGCTTTGGAATTGGCAAAAAAATTTGATACGCGAATAATTTCTGCGGATTCGATGCAAGTTTATAAATATATGAATATTGGTACGGCAAAAATTGATTTGGAAACGAGAAAAAAAATTGAGCATTATATGATTGATGAAGTTGAACCGGATGAAAATTTTTCTGTCGCAGATTATAAAATTAAAGCTGAGTATTATCTAAAAAAAATTTATGATTTGGGGAAAATTCCGATTTTGTGCGGTGGGACAGGATTTTATATAAATGCTGTGTTAAAAGATATTGATTTTGTTGCGGCAGAAAAAAATTTAGAGCTGAAAAAAAAATTGTCGGCGATGGATATAAAAATTTTGAGAGAGAAATTGTTTGAGATAGATAAAAAGGCGTTTGATTTGATTGAAAAGAATAATAAGAGGAAAATTATTCGCGCAATAGAATTTTTTTATGAGACGGGGAAAAAAATTTCGGAGCATAATGAGCGAGAAAAAGAAAAAAAGTGTGTTTATGATGTTGTTTTCGTGGTGTTGAATTTAAAACGCGAGGTTTTGTATCAAAAAATAAATTTGCGAACAGAAAAAATGATTGAAGTGGGTTTAGTTGATGAAGTAAAAAATTTGTTTGTGAAATATAAAAAAGATTTGCCGTCGATGCAAGGAATCGGTTATAAAGAAATAATTTTGTATTTAGAGGGGAAAATAAGTTTAGCAGAGGCTGTGGATTTGATCAAAAAAAATACGCGACATTACGCAAAAAGACAAATTACTTGGTTTAAACATCAAGCAAATGGAATTTGGATTGATAAAAATGATTTTAAAAATAATAATGATTTGGTCGAGTATGTTTTAAATATTTGTAAAGAAAAATTTGCTGGTTATCAGGATTTTTGGCAATAAAAAAACGTGCATAGACTTTGATGCACGTTTTGTTTTTTGAAAAAAATCATAACGTAAAATATTATTTTTTTATCTCATACTCCTTTTTATTTTTGTCTTCTGTTTCTTTTTCTTTCGGTTTCATCGGAATAATCGAGTCTCCCAATTTATAGCCTTTAGGAATATCTTCAGATCTCAATTTTAGCTCACCTTTGCCAGCATTACTAATAATTTTACAAGTAACCAAAATTGCAATCACCAAATATATTGCTGAACAGATTGTTCCGATTACAGTCATTGCAATAGCTAATTTAAACAAAATATCTAAACACAAAAATGGAATGCCACAACCTAATAAAACAGCTCCAAGCGTAAAACACCCTAAAACAATACGCCATCCTAATAAGGTATTTTTGTCATCCTTACTATTATTTAATTTTTTCCGGCTAACTGGATATTTTTTTGAAAATGAAGTATAAAAAATCATTTTATTTACAAGCCAAAAAACTGCTAGAAACGATATGTTTTTTTTCAAATAAAAGTCTTCTTTACATGCGTGATACGAAACAGGCTTTTGTTCATTTTTTTCGCTCATAATGAATCTCCATAAAAAATCTTTACTATATAATCAATAGCACATTAATAATTTTAAATTAAAATTTTTTGTTTGTCAAGAGGCAACTTAAATTTTTTTATAAAGTATTAAATGGGCCAGCAGAAAATAATAAAATTTAAACATTAAGCAAATAGAATTTGGATTAACAGAGATAATTTTAAAAATAATAGTGATTTGGTTGATTATGTTTTAAATATTTGTGAAAAAAATTTGTTGGTTATAAGGATGTTTGGCAATAAAAAAACGTGCATAGATTTTGATGCACGTTTTGTTTTTTGAAAAAAATCATAACGTAAAATATTATTTTTTTATCTCATACTCCTTTTTATTTTTGTCTTCTGTT
>CAMKTI010000012.1 GCA_946415665.1 uncultured Clostridia bacterium | reverse complement strand
TCCTATTTTTTATTTTTCTCCATTATACTTTATTTTATAGTTTATTTCTCTTTTTCATCTTTTTTGTGTAGACATTATCTAAGATATTTTGGATTCATGCATGTTCTTATTACAATTAGAATTTCTCTAGTTATAGGATCCGTTTTCGCTTACTTACAGAATTTCAAAGCGACAGCGACTACACATACGGAAGGTTTTGTCAGTCCCTTATATCAAAAAAAGACCTCTATACCATTTCTGAGATAGAAGTCTCTTTGCCGATATCTTGACTTAATGACATCGGGCGATAACCCTTGTTTTTTAATTTAACAATTACTTTTTCATAGCTAAATTAAAATTGATCAGAGGATACCCACGGCAAAATCAAGCCTTTTTTAAATAACTCCTCTTTAAATTCTCCGCTAATATTAACATTTTCTGGCGCAACCACAAAAATATCAGACGAAATTTTTTCAATCGATCCATTTGCGATATAAGCCGCACCACTTAAAAAATCTGCTATCCTTTGCGCATCTTCTTTATTAACACTCTCAAGATTTACAATTAAAATTTTCTTTTCTTTAAATTCATTGCCTGCAAGTGCTGCATCATTAATATTTTTTGGATAATAAATTACAACTTGTGCTATTTGTTTTTCAACCGAACTCTTTGTTATGTCAACAATTTTCGAATTATGACTTTCCGCTAAACCAAGACTACTTTTTTTCGTTTCGTTTTTATTTTCAACATATTCATCTTCCTCTTCATAACTTTCCTTACCAAGCAAATTTCCAAAAAAACCACGTACAGAAGCCAACAAATTTAATTCCCCCAAACTATTTTTTCTAAAACGCCGTTTATTATCAAACAAAAAATAAATTATGTCAAGAAAAATTTTTTTCAGTCCATAATTTTTTCGCCATCGATAATATTTTCTGCGTTTAATACAATCATATCGTAAATTTTTATTTCAGGATTTAATTTTTCATCTAACACAACAAAATCATTTTTTAAATCCCCGTCAAAATTTATTTTTTTAAATTCTGCGATTCCGTTATTTGCTAAATAAACTCCGCGTATTTTTTTTACATCACTAATCACAAATTTATCTTTTTTATCATCTTCTTTTACCAATACATCATTTATTTTCAGCTCATCACTTTCTATATAAAAATAATTTTCATCTTCATCATAAATTTTAACTTTAATCTTATTATTTTCTCCAGCCTTTTTCATTACATAATAAAACTCATCTTTATAAACAAATTCTTTTTTTATCTTAAACAAATTTTTTGCGACCATACTTTTATTTAAAATTTTATATCCGTGTTTTTTATTATCTTCTAACTTAAATTTTATATTTCTTACATCAACAAAATCATGCATAAATTTATTACTTTTCAAAATTAAAATACTTTCTGATTTATTTTTAGCCAAGATTTTATAAACCATAAATTCAACTTCAACAAAATTATTATCTTGCTTTAAATAAATTATTTTCCAATTATTTTCTTTCAAGTCTTTTATATATTTATTTTTCACACGACAAGCAATATACCAATTATTATCCTCAATAATTTTAAAAATATTTTCTCCGGCGTTAACAAAACTATTATTATTTATTTCTTTTGCCTGCGCTTTTATATCTATATTTTCAAAAGTCAAACTATCTAATTTGTCCAACAAAAAATTATTTTCTAATCCATCAATACAATAACTAACTAAACCTGCTTCTTCCGAATTTAAATTACAAATATTATTTTTTATTTTTTTCTCGAGCTCATTTTTTTCATCATCCATCTCTTTTATTTCTCCACGATTTTCAGTTAATAAAATCTGATTTCTAATCTCTAAATTTTTTTCTATCAAATCCAAAACACCATTTATTTTTTTATTATTTTTCGCCTGAGAAAATATAAACATATTTTTATCAACAATATCTTTTAGATTATCATTTGCTTTTTTAATATCATTTTTAAAAATCGACATATCAATTCTTTTTTTCTGCACGTCAATAATATTATTATTTACTTGCGATAATTCATCCATTAAATCATCATTTGCTTTTTTATCTTCTATTACACAAACCAAACTATTTTTTTTTGCGTAATCATTATTATGCAATACAAAATAAATCAAACCATTTTTTTTTGCCTTATATACTTTTTCATTTCTAATTATTATTCCATCAAAAATTTTAGATTTATCAAAATCAACAAATTTTACTAACGTCGTATCTATTTTTTTGCGTGAAAAAAAACGTGCGCAATAACCAATCATATAAATAATAATCACAAAAAAAACCAGATAAAAAAATATCCGGTCCATAATTTTTCTCTTTCTCTTTTTTTTAACATAAATCATTTTAAATATTACTCCTATAATAATTTATTTCTAATTAAAATCTAATTTATTTTTTCTATATCAACCGTAACTAAAATTTTATTTTCGCTTCCTTTTTTAATTTCCAAACCATACTTACTTAACAAATCATTTAAATCATAACTTATATTTTTTGACAACGAAGCATTATTTATATCTATCTCCGGCAATTTTAAACTTTTAATCTCAATTTTTTCATTGCCTGTAATTTCTATTTCTTTTGGCGAATAATCAATATTTTTTATTACATATCCATCGGCAATTTTTCCAATCGTCTTTGGTCTTTCAACAGAAATTTTTTTATACATATCGATTTCAATAAAAACATCTGCTTCATTATCACTTAAATTTAAATTATCCGTAACATCAATTCCGTTTTTATTATAAATTTTAATCGGTATCTTAGTAAAAGTATCTTTTTTTGCTCCTCCAGCATTTAAATTTAAATTAATTGGCTTAATTATTTCCATAATAGATTTTGCTCCGACAACATCAATATCTTCAGGGTCTATCTTTACATTTTTTATATAAAAATTTTTTTCTGGTTCGCCATCAATTTCATAATAAATTTTCTTTTTCTCACTGATTAATTTATCCAAACTAATTTCTAATTTCGATGGATAAACTTTTAAAATTTGATACCGCGACGCATTTAAATAACTCGAAAAAGAAATATTAACTGGCAAACTAAATTCTTTATTTATATATTGCTCATACGATCCATCTATATTTTTAAAATCTATATTTGCTTTTAAATTATCCGTGTTTTTATTTATAAATTTTAAATCATCACGCGTTGCTCTGACTTCAACATCTATTTTATTATCGCCTAATTCTTTTTCGTTTAATAAACTAAAATTATTTGCCGATAGATTTCTTATATTCAACAAATCTAACTTAATCGAATATTTTCTCGCGACAACAGGATTATTTATTTTTATCGCTATTATCCATAAAATAATTGCTAACACAAACGACAAAATTTTAAAATAAAAATTTTTTACCAAAAACAATTTTATTTTATTTAGCATTTTTATCATTTCTCCATAATTTAATTCTTTTCACAGATTTATTATTTACGCTCGCAAATATACTTCTTATCTTTCTCTCATCAATATTTTTTATTAATTTACCACTTTTAGCAATCGAAATTTCTCCGCGTTCTTCCGAAACAACAATTACATATGCATCTGAAACTTCACTTGCTCCAATCGCAGCTCTGTGACGTGTACCAAAATCATGTTTTTTAACATTCTGACTCAATGGCAAAATACACGCTGCCGCTTTTATTTTATTATTTCTTATTATTACAGCTCCATCATGCAACGGCGTTTTATCTTCAAAAATATTGATTAACAACTGCTTTGAAATAATCCCGTCTATTAAAATTCCTGTTTGCTCAAAATCCCCTAATGGAACCTCTCTTTCTATTACTATTAACGCTCCCGTTTTTTTCTCAGCCATAAATTTCGCCGCCTTAATTATTTCGTTTACACTGGCATCACTTATACTTTGCTCATTATCATTTTTTTTTACAAACGCATCTAAAAAATTTCCTTTTCCCAATTGCTCCAAAGCTTTTCTTATTTCCGGTTGAAATAAAACTATTAAAGCTAAAAGGCCGACATTAAAAGCATTCGAAATTAGCCAGTAAATCGTGTTCAAATTACATATGCTTGCAAGCGAAAGAACAACTAATAAAATAATAACTCCTTTAAATAACGCCCACGCTCTCGTTTCTTTTATCCATAAAATTACTTTATAAATCAAACACGCTATTATAAAAATATCTACTAAATCATTTAAACTTATAAACAAAAAATCAAAATAAGCTAAATCAAACAAACTATTTCGCCTCAGTAAAATTATTATAATCTAATTATCCATAAATTTTATTTTCAAGGCAAACAAAAAAAACGACTTTGGCTTACAAAATCGCTTTTTTATTTTTAATTCATTTTATAAATTTATTTTAAACTCTTATCCAACAAATAAATTTTATTTTATCAAACCATACACACACAAATTATAAATTTCATTATTTTTCCAAACTGCATTTTTTAATATTCCTTCTAACACAAAATTATTTTTTTCCAATACTTTTCTAGAAGCAATATTTTTATCAACAACTTTAGCTTCGATTCTAATAATATCTAAACTATTAAAACCAATTTCACAAATTTTTTTTACTGCCGACGAAATAATTCCTTTGCCAGAATATTCATTTAAAATCATATATCCAATCTCAGCTGTTTTTTTATGAATATCATTTTTTATTTCTAGCGATATACTTCCCACAATTTTTTTTTTCATAAAAATTGCTCTAAACAATCCAGTTTTCCCATCAGCTTCAAAAACATTTTTTAACCATAAATCAGCATCAATTTTTTTATATGGTGTTGGAATTCTATTGCGCAAAAATTTTTTATCAACCAAATTACATAAATTAATCAAATCATCCTCATCATTTACTTCCCACTTTTTTAATTCAAACAAATAATCTCCCCCTAAAAAAAATATAAATAAAAACTTTCTTTCATAGTTTAAACCTAAGTGAACTAAAAATATTTTTTTGGCAACAGAGAAATAAATGCAATATAAAATTAAATTTAAGTAAGCGAAAAAATATTTAGCAACACCAAAATTTTAAACGCTCAATACAAAAAAAATAAATTAGGCAGTGTTCACATAAAAAACAAAGCAAAAATAAAAGCAAGGGAGATGGTAGAGATAAAAATAAAGTTAAGCTGATCATAACAAGTAAAAACTTTTCTAAAACGTTTCAATCTCAGAAAATATCGCTCGATATTGTTGTGTTGTTTATCATAACTCCAAGGCAACTTACGATTTTTTTTTAGGTGGAACAACTGTTTTAAACCCATGATTCTTAGCTAAAGCTAAAGTTTTATTATTTTCGTAAGCTCTGTCGATCAGGAGATAATTATTATTTTTGGAATATATGGATTCAAGCAGCTTTCTTCCTTCTGGAGCATTGTGAGAATTGCCAGGAGATAAATGAAAGGCCACTGGACATGAAGATGTGCAACATAGGTACAACTTGGTTGCCAGACCACCTTTTGAACATCCGATGCTTTGTTAAGGTTTTAAAGAAAAAAAAGCAATAGCTTTTGGCAATCGTACCGTTCTTCGGCCATCTACTAAATTTCATATAAACTATGTGCCAGTTTCCATATTTTTTTGGTAATGTCCTCCATTTACAACCATTCTCTGTTATGTAAAGCATTGCGCACATAAATTCGCAATTTAATATCTTCGCCAGTTTCCTCGCTATCGGCATTAATCCCTCTAGCTTTTTATATTGTGTTTTTGTAAATTTCATATCTCCATCTTATCACTTTTTTCTTTTTGCTCAATCTATTTTTATTTTATGTGAACGCTACCTAATATAACGACAATGGAATTTCTGGAACAAAAATTAAATTTGTCGAACATTCACATAACAGAAAATGATAATGATAAATATCCACATTATTGGCAAATAAATCCAGAAAAAAAGTTAATCCATAATTATTTGTTTCAAAAATTTTATATAACAACGCCATTTGACTTGAAATAAATTAGCAATTTAATTTACTATGAGTCCGTGTCTTTATAAAAAAGGGGTGACTGGTGATTTTATCAGGTATCGAAATAAAAAAAAATTTAGGCAAAAAAATAATTATTGAGCCATTTGATGAAAATGAATTAAATCCAAACAGCTATAATTTAAAATTATTTGATGAGCTTTTGGTTTACGAAGAAAAGATTTTGGATATGAAAAAAAAAAATAAGTTTAAAAAAATAAAAATCCCAAGCGATGGATTAATAATTTATCCTGGGAAATTATATTTAGGACGAACGCTTGAATTCACAGAAACAAAAGATTTTGTGCCAATGCTTGAAGGACGGTCATCAATTGGAAGATTAGGAATGTTTATTCATGTAACAGCAGGATTTGGAGATGTTGGCTTTAAAGGTTATTGGACACTTGAAATTCATTGTATACAACCGATAAAAATTTATGCCGGTGTTTCGATTTGCCAAATTTATTATCATACGATTAAAGGCGAATATAAAAATTATTGTTCCGGAAAATATCAAGATAATTCGGGAATACAACCGAGTTTGTTGTATAAAGATTTTGATTAAAACAGCTGGTTTTTTTGGCTGTTTTTTTTGGTTTTTATTGCTCGGGATAAAAATTTTAAAATCGGAAAATTTATATTATGAGTCAAAAAAAATTTTGTGAGGTGAAAAAATTAGATGCGCATCAAAAAAAAAATAAATTTGGTTTTATTATTGACATATTTTTTTGTTTTTATAAACATAAGTGCGATTTATGGCGAAGATTTGAGTTTTAATTTTGGCAATAATATTGAGAAACGCGTTGAAGTTATTCCATGCGGAATAATTATCGGAGTAAAAGTTGATGATGATGGAAAAATGGTTTTTGATCAAAAAAAAACAAAATATCACGAGAAAGATATTTTGCCAGCAAAAAAAATATATCCCAAAAATTTTATTTCGACTGCAAATGAAAATAATAGTCAAAAAAAAAACGACGCGACAATAAAAAATTCCGCGCAAGGAATCGGCACAATGACTTATTATAATCCGATGACAAATAAATTTGGCGCGCTTGGACACGGAATTACTGATTTAGATACACAAAAAATTTTGTCGGTAAAATCAGGCGATATAAAAAAAGCAATTAATATTACGCTCGTAAAAGCTTTGTGCGGAGATCCCGGCGAAATTTTGGCGGAGATAAATAACACGGAAAAACTTGGCAACATAAAATTAAATAATGAATTTGGGATATATGGATTTTTGGATTTGATAAAAATCAAAAATAATATTCCGACGAAAAAAATGCCAATTGGGTTAAAAAATGAAATACATGCGGGCCCGGCAATTATTTTGTCAAATTTAGAAAATAATAATGTCAGAAGTTATAAAATAAATATCGAGAGTATCGATAAATTTAATTGCGATGCAACAAAAAATATGACGATTAGAATTACGGATCCGAATTTATTAAATAAAACAAACGGAATTATTCAAGGCATGAGCGGAAGTCCAATCATTCAGGATAACAAATTAATTGGTGCAATTACTCACGTTTTTGTTCATGAACCAGCTAAAGGCTATGGAATTTTTATTGAAAACATGATCAAGCAAGAAAAATTTATTTGATATGTTTTTTATGACATAAAAAAACGGATTTAGTTAATTGTAAAATCCGTCTTTTGGGTCATTTGTATATTGTTGATCAAGGTTTATTTTTTCTTCCGCTTCGCGATTTAAATTTAAATTTCTATCAATTTCTCTACCACCTACTTTCATATTTTTGTTATCTCTAATCCTCTTTTGCGATTCGCTTTTTGAAACGTGATCTTTGTAACAAATTAAAATAATAATTAACGTGATATAAATTACAGCTATGGCAATCATCGTTTTTATAAAGATTGGATTTCCAGAAATTATTGCAATAATCAACAACAAAAATATCAGAGCTGTTAGTATAAACAACGCGATTTTCTTTTTATTGTATTTAGTATTAGGTCTTTTGTTATTTTTACTGTTCTGTTGATCAACTTCATTTGTTCTTTCGTGATTGTTAATTATTACTTGTTCATAATTTGTAATTATCGTCATTTTGTTCTTATTCGCTTTATTTTCTTCTGTTTTTGTATTAATCTCATTCTTATTTTTTCCCTCTACAAATTTTTCATCTTCATATGATTCACTAAAGATATTTTTCTCTTGAAATTCATTGTTATTCTCACCTTTGATGTTGTTATTTATTTTGTCACTAGAATTTTTTAACTCATCATCTTTAATTTCTTTTTCTTGTTCTTGATTAATTTCTTTGCTGCTGAAAACGCCACGATTTTTATAATTATCAATCACAATTTGTATGGCTGGATCTTTTTTATTCAATCGAGTGAAAAAATCTTCTGCCATCTTTCTCAAACGTGGATTTTCTCTATTGTATTCTTCACTGCTAATACTATCCAAAAAATCCTGCCGATCTTTAAATTCAAAAATTTCCTTTTCGTAGTTTTTTATGTTTCGTAATTGATATCCTTCTTTACTGTTCCAACCATATTCTTTTGTTCCAAAATAATATAACACATAGAGCGCCAAAATTAATTCAGGATGCGAATCCATAGCCTCCTTTTGCGCTTTTTCCCCTTCGGGCTCAAATTTTCTGTCCTCAAATTTATACAAAATTTCATTTAATTTATTTAGTAAAGCAAAATAATCGTCGATAGAATAACTAGACTTAATATTTAACTCGTCCGCTCGAAACCAAATTTTATTCATACTTTCAACAGCAAAATCAAAATCATTCTTTAAATCTTCTAAGCTTATCTCCCTAGGATAGCCATAATGACACTTTTGCTGCATTTTCAAAAATTCTATCGCATTCTTTAAGCTCGTTTGTTGACAATTTTTGTATAACTCTCTTATCATTGGAAAAAGTTCTTTTCTATACTTATTTCCATCTTCTTGTTCTTCATCTTTGTCATCTATATATTTACCACGATTAATCAAACCAAAAATACTTTCTTTGGCATTTGTATTTAAAAGATGATCTTCCATTTTTTTTACATAATCCTCGGGTTTCCAACAATCCATAAGTTTTTTTAAATGTTTTGGTGTAATATAAGTCGCAGTATTAATCAGAATATCAAAACTTTTATCTGATAATTCAAAGATTTGATCTTCGTCAAGAAATTCCCAATCATCATTATCATTTAAAGTTAAATCACATGTTTCATCCGGATCAGCTAATTTAACGCCTTCTTTTATATTTGGTTTAAATTCTGTTTTTGGTTTAAATTCTGTTTTGGAAAGTTCTGCAAGCGTTTTCAATGGAACACAAAAATTTTTGATCAATCCATCATCACAATTAACAAAAAAACCATTTCTTAGTTGCCTGTTTTTTGTAGCTAAAGAAACTCCGTTCGATTGCGTTATGTGAATTACCTCCGTTGTCATTTGACAAAAATCATTCACGCCGTTTTTAAACCACTCTATATAACCTGAAATTTTTTTTTCCAAGAAAGTCCCTTTAAATAATCTGATTATCAAATTTTCAACTGCACTTTTTTCATTCTCCAAAATTAATTTGTCTGGATTTGTTTTTAAATAAAATCTTACATCTTCCATATTCAAAGCTATTTCACGCATATCATTTTCGCTCAATTCATTAGCATCTGATAAAATTCCGGCTGTATTAAAAAAATGTTGAACTAAATGATACAAACGCATAATCACCATGCTATCCCAATAATCATTTTCCAAGTTTTTATTATTTTTTAGCTCTAAGTCAAATTCCCGTATCATATTAAAAAGTGTTTTTTCCAGCCCATCATATTTACAAATTAATATTTCTTTATTCAAACGAGCAACAAAATCTTCACAACTGATATTAGGATAATTTTTAATCGTATCCTCAAATCGATTATATATTTTATTTTTTAATTCTTCTTCATAATCACCAGACATTTTCTTTTCTGAAATTAGTTTTTTCAAATCCAAATCATTTATTTTATTTTTTGCTATTTCTAGTGCTTCCTGATTAGTCTGAGCAAAATCATTTTCATCAATAATTTTTTCCTTTTTTAGAAAATCAAAATCTTTAACAGAGAAAAATTCCTCATCCATCTCGTTTTGTTTTTTATTCGCAACTTCATTTATTGCAATAATTTTCTGATATTCAGGATCTTTTGTATCGATTTTGTTATTGTGATTTTTTTTATATTCTTGTAATTTCGAGTTATATTCTGCTCTAAGTTTTTGAATTTCAGTTTTAAACTTAATAAATTTCTGTCGAAATTCAGTCTTTAATTTCATTGCGTCTTTGTTTAAACGTGACCCTTGATCATTTCTAATATAAAAACTCAAATTTATTCTCAATTCCTCTATAAATTTGTCATAGTTGCCATTTACTTGTAAACACTCAAACAAAGCCCTTGAAAACCCATATTTTACATTGTTCTCGTCCATGTTATTACATTTTTTTGCTATAGATGTGTTTGTAATATTGTTAAAGATAATGCCAGCGACTTTCTCGCCTTCGTCATTAAGACAATTATTTGAACCGTATTCAAAACAATCCGCGCACCAATCTTCAAAATATCCATTATTATTCTCAAGACATTCTTTAACTTGATCCGGGTTTTTAAAAAATCGCTTCAATAACGAATCAATACTTTTTGTTTCAAGAGCTTTTTCAAGTCTTTTCTTCTCTTCTTCATCAAAATCCACCACATATTCAAAACTAAAATCTTGTTTAAAATATTCGACCGTATTTTTTATAAAATTAAAATTTTCTTTTCTCCATTCTTCTGCTTTAGTTACCTTCAATGCAATTTTGTCATATTCTTTTTGCGCACAATCTTTGATATCATCCTCATCTGCGTCATCACGGTAACAATCTAATTGTTTAAACAAAAGTTCACTATAACTGTGAATACTTTTGTTTTTTTGCGATATTGGCGATAACTTATATTGAGGTTCAAAAAATGAATATTTTATATAATCTTCACTTGGCACAGGGAAAAATGTGGAATAAATCCATGCATTGGCGTCGTGCGTATTTTTTCCGCTCGTAATCATTTCAAATCTTTCATCTTCATTATTATATTGAACTTGATTTTTTGTAATAAATGTTTTTAAGTCCTGATTTTTCTCGCTTATATAATTTAAAATTTCTTTCGCATAATCAGCTTTATTTGTTTTTTCGTCGGGCAATTTATTCCACAAAATAAAGCCAAGATAATTTTTACACAGATCAATATCACCATTCGGATAAATTTTGCTAAAATCATATATATAACTGTCAGGTCCAACAAAACATCCGTTATCAAAAATTTCCTTTCTTAAAGTTTCAAGATTTCCATTGCTTAAGGATGTCGTAAGAACACCATGACAAAAAAGGTCATTTTCATTATTGATTTCCAGGTGATCATCACTTAAAGTCATATTGAAATTCCGATAAAACTTCATCCACTGGTATTTTTCTTCGGTGTAAATTTTTTCATAAAACCTATGCCAAAAATCATTTAAAGCCGTACTTTGATTGTCAAAATCTCGCCAACCACCATAAGATAAATCCAAGTTTTTATTTGCTGGATTATTTTCATCCGAATTTAATTTGTACAAACCAGAAACAACATTTCCAGCGATGCTTGATGGTTCTTTTATACCATATTCATCATAAATATTTTTTTTGTCTTTTAAACTCGATTTCCAACCCCAGCTTACTTCAAGATTATAACGTGAAATTCCAATCAAGTCCAAAAGTTTCATAGCTTCTTCCGACTTCTCATATTTTAATTTTATTTTGCCGAGATCACATGTATTTGACATCGGAAAAAATATTTTACGAATAACACCATTTTTATTTTTTAATTCCGTTTTTGATTCATAACTATTTGCTGCAAACTCTGTAAAGTTTGCAACAACTGTACAAAACAAAACTTTGTTTGTTTTTTTGTTACGCAAAGCAAAAGGGATTTTTGTTTTTTCTTTCTTCGATAATTTGTCATCTTCAAATTCCATATCATACTCCTCCAAACTTTATCAACTATATTTTTCAGTATAAATAAAAAAATATTATTTGTCAAGATTTTGTTTTTTGAAATAGATATTTGAGCAATAGTTTTTAATTAACCTATTTATTTTTTATGAGCAAAAAAATGATTTATATTAAAACGCGTGAAATTATTTATTTTAAATCGAAAAGTTTTGGAGGAATTTATTTTGTCCGAAAAAAATTCTTTTGTGAAACAAGCGTCTGTTTTGGCGATGGCGAGTTTGCTTGTGAGATTTTTAGGATTTTTATATAGATTGCCATTGACAAAATTAATTGGCGACGAAGGAAATGGAATTTATAGCGCAGGATATTATTTATATACTTTTTTTTTAATCATGTCTTCGGCGGGATTGCCAGCTGCAATTTCAAAGATGGTTTCGGAAGAAACGGCAAAAAAAAATTTTATTGGTGCACACGAAATTTTTAAGACAGCTTTAATTTTATCTGGAACAATTGGATTTTTAGCTTTTATATTAATTTTTTTTGGTGCTGAATCTTTTGCGAATATAATTGGCTCACCAAAAAGTTTTTACGCGATTCTAAGTTTATCTCCGACAGTTTTTATCGTTGCAATCATGGCGGTATTTCGCGGTTATTTTCAAGGATTAAAAAATACATGGCCAACAGCAATTTCACAAATTATTGAACAAATATTTAATGCCGGTTTTAGCGTTTGGCTAGCTTTTATTTTAGTTAAAAAAAATGTTGCGTTAGGAGCGGCCGGCGGAACAATGGGAACAGGAATCGGTGCATTTTTTGGATTGCTGGCGATAGTTTTGATTTATTTTTTTAAGCGCAGTGATATTAAAAAAAATTTTGCTTTAGGTATAAAAAAATCTAGCAATCAAAAAAAGATTTGTTGGGGAATAATAAAAACTTCTGTGCCTATTATTATCGGAACAGCAATTTTTAGTTTGACAAATTTAATCGACATGAAAATGGTAATGACTTGTCTGAAAAAAAATTTTAACGAGCAACAGGCAAATATTTTATATGGACAATTAACGGGAAAATATGTTGTTTTAACGACGTTACCGGTTTCGATTGCGACAGCGATTGCTACGGCGATTATTCCAAACATAGCATCAAAATTTGTTTTAAAAGATTTTGAGAATGTCAAGCAAAAAATAAATACGGCGTTAAGATTAACAATGATTTTATCTATTCCGGCAGCAATTGGAATGGGAGTTTTGGGAAAAGAAATTTTAATGATGTTATTTCCAGAATATCCAGGCGGAGAAAAATTATTAATTGTTGGATCGATAAGTATAATTTTTTTGGCATTGGCACAGATTGCCACAGGAATTTTACAAGGAATTAACAAATTAAATATCCCGGCAATCGCAGCTTTTTTTGGTGCGTTAATAAAAATTCCGTTAAATTATTTTTTAATTACGAATCGAGAAATAAATATTTTAGGCGCCGTGATCAGTACGATTTTTTGTTATTTAGTAGCAGGAATTTTTGATTTGATTGTAATGTCACGTGAAATAAAATTTGTGCCGGATATTAACGGTTTTTTTGTAAAACCAATGATTGCGTCGATTATTATGGGCTTTTTGTGTCATTTTTTTTATGGCTGGTTTTATTTTTTATTTGGCAAAAATAATTTAGCTTTGCTTTTAGATATATTTTTGGCCGTCATTTTGTATTTTATATTTTTATTTTTATTGGGCGGAATAAAACATGAAGATTTAGAATTAATTCCAATGGGAAATAAAATTATTTTTATGATAAATAAAGTTAGGCGAAAAAAATTAAATTAAAATAAAAAAAAGACATGCTTGGAGGCATGTTTTTTTTGCAGAAATTTTTATATATATAAATAATAAATTTGGCTTGTGCGAAAGAAATTATTTTGAAACACAAAAATCAACACGTTTATACTTTTGTAACATAAAACAAAATAAATTCTCTTTTAAAGAGAGGGCAAAAAAAACAAGGTAAAACCCTTGACAAAAGTAAAAAAATATGATAATCTAAAATTAGATATTGTTTTTAAAACAATATTTTGCCCGATCGAATTTTTTTAATTTTTTATGTGCCACTAAAAAAATCGATTGGTTTTTGATTTATTTTTTGTTTAAGGAGGAGGTAGTTTTTATGTCAGAATCAGAATCAGAATCAGAAGAAAAAGCAGGAGTGACTGACACTGACGAACAAAAACAAAAAACGTTTTTGGCGTTTAAAACACACCAGATACCAAATTTGCTTTTGTTTGGATCGGCAATTTTATTTGGTGTTGCTTTAATTATTTTTTCAGGATTTGCATGGTCTTTGCCGTTGCTTTTAGGACTTGGATTTTTAATTCCGTCTGGTTTGGCTTTAGCAAATTCAATTTTACTGATGAAACCAGGTAGCCCAGAAAGCGAAAAAATCGGCATCAAACATTTTGTCGCCAAAATTTTAAGAAATTGCGCGTGGATAATTGGCGGCGCGGCATTAATTACATTAGGAGCAATTTTTTGTTCAGGACTTGTTGCTGCGAGTTTAATTACTCTCGGAGCTTTAGGAGTTGTCACGGGGATATTAAAAGCAATTATCGGCTCACAATCAGATTTTTTAAATACTCATCGAGAAATTGCTAAACCTGATTTGGCGAATAAAGACATTGAAGAAGGAGGAGTAAATGAACTCGAATGGGTTGATTGGGAATGCTGGTTATACAAAGCATTTAATATTTTGGCTTTTATCGTAACAGGAATATTAGGAGTTTGGTTGGCTGTTGCTCCTATTTCGTTGCCGTTTTTACCATTAGTCGGAATAGGAATTGCTGCTTTATCAGTTTTTGGTGTAGTAAAATCTGTTTTGCATCTGTTTCTCAATAATAAGGCTTCACATGTAAAATGTTATAAGGTAGCAAAATATTTTAAATGCGGAATATTTATTCTTGGCGGCGTGGCACTGATTGCATTGACATTTTTACCGTTGGCCACAGCTTTAGCCGGAATTATTGGGATGCCCGCAATTTTGTTGAAAATTGTTTCTCTTGTGATTGGTGCTTTTATGGCTTTAAAAGGCGGAGTGTCAATAAAAAAAGAGGATTTAATTGTAGAATGTATCTTGGCTTCGCGGGAATGTGATTATATATATCACAATAGTGAGAAAGATGGCCGGCGAGGAGAACTTGCCAGTTGGCCTACACCAAAAATTGAAGGCGATATTACTTATAAAACTGCTAATGATTGTTTCGGTAAAATACAATAAGAACAATTGCTAGTAAAAGAAGATGACAACAAAAAGTGATCCCTTTAGTAAGGTTAGAAAAAA
The DNA here is from genome assembly GCA_946415665.1 of uncultured Clostridia bacterium. GTDB lineage: Bacteria > Bacillota > Clostridia > Lachnospirales > CAMVHY01 > CAMVHY01. The sequence goes on along the minus strand of CAMKTI010000012.1, from coordinate 8,761 downwards.
ATACGTTCAAAAAAAGCGGTCTTAAATTTAAGACCGTTTTTTCTATACATAAATTAAATTTTTATTCTTAGCTTGCGATTTTTTCACTGTCAAGAATTTTTTTGATACCCAAACTTAAATTTGTAAAATCATTTATCGTCATGGATTCGGCGCGAATATTTAAATCTAAATTATTTTGTGCCAAAACATTTGCGATTTTGTTCTTTGATAGTCCACAAAAATTATCGAGACAATTAATTAAAGTTTTTCGTCGCTTAGAAAAAGATTTTTTTACGAGTGAAAACAAAAATTTTTGTTCCGCATCATCAATTTCAAAATTATTTTTCGGAATAAATTTTATTATGCTCGAGGTTACTTTTGGTTTTGGTAAAAAACAATTTGGCGACACATTTTTTTCTATAAACAAAATGTCAGATTTATATTGCGCAAAAACAGAAAGCGAGCCATAAGATTTTTTATTCGGCGCAGACAAAATTCTTTCGGCAACTTCTTTTTGCATCATAAAGACCATAAATTTCAAATCAATATTTTTTTTTATTTCCAGGCATTTTGTTATGACAGCGGTCGAAATATAATATGGCAAATTCGAAACGATTTTAATATTTTTTTCGCCCTCAAATATTTTTTCCAAATCAATTTTTAAAACGTCAGAATTTATAACCTGCACATTTTTATTTTTGTCGAATTTATTTTTCAAAAAAATTGCTGCTGTTTCATCTATCTCAATCAAAATTACTTTTCGTGCAATCAAAAAATTTTCTGTCAAAATTCCAAGTCCTGGACCGATTTCCAAAATCAAATCATTTTTATCTAATTCAAGTGCCGAAATAATTTTTTGCATTATATTATCGTCAATCAAAAAATTCTGCCCATACTTTTTTTTTAATATCAATCCATTTTTTTTTATTAAATCCAATGTTTTATTCAACATCAAAATAATCTCCATCTTCCATTTCGATATGTCCTGATTCATAATTTTCGCCATTAACTGTTATTCTAATTTTTTTTACGTCATAAACCTCCGCAAACGTTTTTAAAATCGATTTTAAAATTAAATCTTCGGACTCCGATCCAACTTCATTTAAATTTATGAATTCATTTTTAAAATCTATACACAAAATTTTATTTTTATCTTGGTCGGATTCACTTTCCAAATTTATACTTTTTATTTCTGTATCGCTTTTTATCACTTTATTTTTTTTTAACTCGTCCAAAATTTTTTTGTTTTTATCATCTGATTTTAAATCTAAATTTATATCGCGCGTTATTAATTTTTCTTGTTTTTCATCAGGATAATAAATTTTTGTTTTGGATTGATTTGCGCACCCAGAAAAACTTATCAAAATTAAAATTAAATATGTCCCAGCTAAAATTTTTTTCATGACAAAATAACTCCTAACGTTTAATTTTAAATTCTGTTATCAAAACTTATTATAAGCAGCCGGATTTTTTTATCAAAAATATTTTTGTTTGGTCGGTTAATTTTTTTTGCCCAACACGAAAAATATTTTTGTGATACAAAAAACTGTTTGCATATAAAAATTGTTTCTCGATGACTATTTTTTTATAATGGGGCTGTAAAAATTTGATCTCATATTTATTTTTTATTTGGTAAATTATTTTTTGTGGGGGCAGATAATGTGTTTAAAAATCAGGAGATTGCCGAAAAAAAAATTTGTGTGAGCGAAGAAAATTATGAACGCGAAATGGAAGAAAAAGTTTTGCCGTTTATAAATCAAGTAAAAACAACAGGTTATTTAAAAACGTTTGACGATTTAAATTTGTTTTATGAAAAGTTTGTGCCTGAAAATTTTAAATCTGTTGTTATAATGGTTCATGGTTTTAGCGAGAACACACAAAGATATAGCGAGTTAATATATTATTTTTTAAAACAAAGTTGTGCTGTTTATATTTATGATCAGCGTGGTCATGGATTTTCTGATAGGTTAATCGAAAATAAAAATGTTGTTTATGTAAAAAATTTTGACGACTATGCACATGATTTGAAAAATTTTTTTGACCAAATTGTTTTTGCTGAAAATAAAATTCCAATCGATAATTTATTTTTGTTCGGACATTCAATGGGGGGCGCAGTAATAACAAGATTTATGCAAATTTATCAGCCAAAAAATTTAAAGCTGGTTATTTTGTCGGCACCAATGTTTGAAATAAAATTAAAACCAAATCAGATACAAGCAAAAAATTTGGTTATGCAAACAGAAAATAATCTTGAACAATATTTTCCTGAACAAAAAAATTGTGATCCAAAAAATAAATTCGATAATCCAATTTATAAAGATTATCCGCGATATATTTATAGCGTTAAAAAGAGAATTAAAAATCCGGAACTAATTGTTGATATCGCAAGTTTTGCCTGGTTAAAGCAGGCTTTTAAAGCGACAAATAAAATTTTTGAACCTGGATGCATCGAGAAAATAAATCAGATGAAAACAAAAATTCTTTTGTTTCAATATGAAAATGATCAAACCGTTGGCGCGGACAGTCAAAATAAATTTGATACTTTGGTAAAGAATTGTGAGTTATGTAAGATAAATAATTCTCAGCACAATATTTGTTTTATGCACAACGATGTGTTTAATCAATTTTTAAACAAGATTTTTTCTGAGTTCGAATTAATTTAAAACGATTTTCTTTAAAGCAAAAAGCGACTTATGGTCGTTTTTTTTTATTGTTAAAAATAAGAGCTAATCAAAGAAAAAAGTATTAAAAATCAGGTAAAAAATGATTAATAAAACGGATTATAAAAAATATGATATGTAAAATCATTCGATATAAAAAATTATCCTTGCACATATAACAAAAGCAGATTATTTTTAAAAAATAAGGCGTGTATCAGATATGAGAAAAATATTTTTTCTGGTAATTATAATTTTGTTTTTTATCCCGTTTAGTATCAATTATATTTTTTTTATTTTTCAAGCTGGAAAAAAAATAGATGGCAACGAATTATCAATAAAAAAAAATATTTTACAAGAAAGTAAAATTGATTTGCTGAATGATATTGAAATATGTAAAGCAAATGATTTTAAACGCGATGATAAAAAATTAGAAGATTATTTAATAGGTGTTGTTGCAGCAGAAATGCCTGTTAGTTTTGAAATCGAAGCATTAAAAGCGCAAGCGGTTGCCTCACGAACTTATGCGATAAAAAATTATGACGGAATTAACTATAAAAATTTATATCAAGCTTATGCTGAGACCGACGATTTAAAAAAAAATTGGGGAGCCGATTTTGATACAAATTATCAAAAAATAAAAATGGCTGTAAATTCGACTGCCGGAGAAACAATAAAATATAATAAAAAAGAAATTCAAGCTGTTTTTCATGCAATTAGTTCAGGTTTTACTGAGAATTCCGAAAATGTTTGGGCGAAACCATTACCATATTTAAAAAGCGTTGATAGTCAAGAAGATAAAAATGCCCCGGGATTTTTAAGCGAAAAAAAATTTTTATTGACTGATTTTATAAAAAAAATAAATTCACGCTATAAAACAAATTTAACCAAAGATAATTTTAAAAATAACTTTTTGATTGCGCAGAGAAGCAAAGCTGGATATATAAAAAAATTAAATATCTGTGGAAAAAATATTGACGGGATGGACTTTAGATTTTTTTTTAATCTGCGTTCCAATAATTTTGATTTTAGATTAAACAAAAACGAAATTATTTTTATTACAAAAGGGTTTGGACACGGCGCAGGAATGAGTCAATATGGTGCGAATTTTTTGGCAAAAAAAGGCTCTGATTATAAAAAAATTTTAAAACACTATTATAAAAATGTTGAAATTTATTAGATAGCATAGATAAAACAAATGATATTCGTACGGAGCATCTTAGTTACAGATTTACAAAAGCATTTGATAATAATAATAATTGAATAATAAAATAGTGACACCAAATATTGGTTCTTTGTCAGCTATAAATTAAAATGATCCAACGAGAAAAAAAACAACAGTGAAAAATTTATGAGTACGCCCTAAAAAAATTTATTGACAATCCAAAAATGAAAATAATTTTTGGCAAATAAAATGATTACGGTCGATTATTAGATAATTAAATCTAACTTCAAAAATAACTTTTTGCTTAGAGTTTAAAATTTTATGTGTCAAAATAAAAAAAAATCCAAATCACATTTTGACTTGGATTCCTGAGATTGTATTTATTTGTTCGAACTAAAATAATTTTACTGCCCACGTTTTTTTTGCAAAAATATCGGAATATCAAATGGTTCATTATTTTTGAAATCAAATCTGTTATTTGAGGCAATGTCATCTTTTTGAGTGGTATTTAAATTATTTTTAGCAAAGCTTTTTAAATTCGAATCTGTGCTATCAGCGTCAAGCCCTGTTGCAATTACAGTCACAATTACCTCGTCATTTAATTCTTCGTTTATTGTTGTTCCAAAAATAATTTCAGCATCGGGATCAATTGCTTCTCCGATTATATTTGCTGCAACATCCGTATCAAATAAACCAAGGTTTAAATCACCAGCAATACTTATCAAAACACTTTTTGCGCCATTAATCGATGTTTCAAGCAATGGACTTTCGATCGCCATTTTTGCCGCAACTTCTGTTTTATTTTTCCCTGACGCACGACCAATTCCCATATGTGCTAACCCTTTATCTTTCATAATTGTTCTAACGTCAGCAAAATCCAAATTAATCATGCCTGGACGCGAAATTAAATCGCTTATTCCCTGAACACCTTGACTTAAAGTTTCATCTGCCATTTTAAAAGCGTCAACGAGAGTTATATTTTGATCCGCTATTTCCAATAATTTTTGATTTGGAATTACCAAAAGAGTATCAACATTTTTTTTCAGCTCTTCGATACCGCCTATAGCATTTTGCATACGCTTTTTTCGTTCAAAATTAAATGGTTTTGTCACAACCCCGACAGTTAAAACTCCAAGATCACGCGCTATACCAGCAATAATCGGCGCAGCTCCTGTTCCTGTTCCGCCACCCATTCCTGCCGTTATAAAAATCATATCAGCACCTGACAGAATTTTTTTTATCTCTTCACTGCTTTCTTCGGCTGCTTTCTTTCCGATTTCAGGATTACCTCCTGCTCCTAAACCTTTTGTTAACTTTGTTCCGATAGCAATATTTTTGGCGCGCGAAGTTTTTAAAACTTGTATATCCGTATTGCAATTAACAAACTCTGTTGAATCATCTTGATTATTAGCATTTATCATCCTGTTTACAGCATTGTTTCCGCCACCGCCTACACCAACAACTATAATTTTTGCGCTCCCAATTGCATCATAATTTTTATCTAAAAAATTATTATCTTCATTATCATCGTGCATTTTAGCCACTTTTAAAAAATCCTCCCTTTGTGTAAAACAGCAAAATACATGTTTAAATATAGCATGTCCAAACAACAAAAAAAACACAAAACATACGTGAAACCAAAAAATAAATTAATATGTCAAATCAATTTTATTAAGTTAAATTTCGATTATGTGATGAATTTAAAGATAGGTGTTTCATTTTTTTCACTTAAGTTTAATATACCAGGTTTCTCGAGATATTCATTCGCACTATCCAAGATAGATTTTAACAAGGCAATTTTATAACTACAATTGTAAATATCTCCCAGTAAAACATCAATGTTTTTCATATGCATACGAATATTATTTTTATTTTTCAGATCGACAACCAAATCATATGAATCAAAATCATTTCGAATAATATTATCAGATAATTCTATTATATAACTTGAAGCATATTTATTCTTCAGCATTAATTTTTCACCTAAATAAAACGAATTAAAATCTAATCCAATAAAAACCGGAACTTTTTTTTCTCTTGATTTCGATATTTCTAAAACACGCAGTTCATTATCTACTAAAACATAAGCATCATTTAAATACTTTATATAACACTTAGGTTCTCTTTCCTTTATTACAAGAATAATTTTATTTGGAAATATGTATTTTAAATCAACTCTCTCAACAAAACTGTTTTTCAACAGTTTTTTTTTGATGCCTAAAAAATTAAATAAAAAAACATTAGTTTTCGGTTTAAACGCGATTGTATTGCAAATAGTATCATAAGATAAATTTTTATTTCCCTCTATAATTAATTTTTCCTGTTCAAAAAACGGTGATGACATAAAAATTATTAGCAAAAATAAAAATACACTCAAGCATAAATAAAAATATTTTCTCAAACAAAATCATTCCTGATAAAAAATAAATGCGGATAACAGGATTTGAACCTGCACGAATTTTCATTCACCGGAACCTGAATCCGACGCGTCTACCAATTCCGCCACATCCGCATAAAAATTATTATTACCACACAATAAAAACAAAATCAAATTAGATTTCAATCAGCTAAAAATTTTTTTATGTCGGGTGAAATTTTTTATGCTGTTGATAAAAAACATAAGTAATAAATAATTTTTTATCTGATAAAAACAAAAACATAACAACAAATATAACGCAGTGCTAAAAATTTTTTTTAAACCGGAAAATTTTTTTATGGATACTATCATGATTCCAAAACAAAATTTATTTTAAAAAAATAGTTTTTTGTGTTGCATATGATTTTAATCAGTGTTATATTTTTGATGTCATATTTAATTTGTCTTGTATTTTCGTAAAAAAAGTTTAACTCTGGTATAAAAAATGTCGTTTTGTAAAAATTTTTTCATGAAAAGACTTGACAAGCAAAAAAAAATATGATAATCTCAGAGGGTTGAGTTTTGAGCAGATTGAAAACAGGGAACGGAAGAAGCAAAAGTGGAAAAAATAAGTTTTATGTTTTTGTTTTTAAGACATGAAGCGGGAAAAAAATTTCACTGGAAAAGAAGGAAAATAAGGCGATAGGAGGATTACTTGGAACCGAGAGCCGATGAAGGACGTGGTAAGCTGCGAAAAGCTATGGGTAGATGCACGCGATCTTTGATCCATAGATTTCCGAATGGGGGAACCCGGCAGAAGGAGATTCTGTTATTATCAAGTGAGAAAGTAGCTTGATAAAGGGAACGGCGTGAACTGAAACATCTAATTAGCGCCAGGAAAAGTAATCAAGAGAGATTTCGTCAGTAGCGGCGAGCGAAAGCGAAAGAGGTCAAACTGTAGTTAGAAATAATTACGGGGTAGCGGACATTCAAAAGTTTGCAAATTGTAGCTGAACTGTTTGGGAAGGCAGACCATAGAGAGTGAAAGTCTCGTAAACGAAACGATTTGCGAATGGGAGTGTATCCAGAGTAGCGCGGATAAAACATACTCTGCGTGAATATAGGTGAACCATCATCTAAACCAAAATACTACTCGGTTACCGATAGTGAACAAGTACTGTGAAGGAAAGTTGAAAAGAACCCCGGGAGGGGAGTGAAAGAGAGCATGAAACCTATTGCTGACAGACGTCGAGAGGCAACTTATTTTATAAGATGCTGATCGAGTACTTTTTGTAGAACGGTCCGGCGAGTTACTTTATGTTGCAAGGTTAATGATATAGATATCAGTAGCCGAAGAGAAATCAAGTCTTAATAGGGCGTCTAGTAGCATGAAGTAGACCCGAAACCGTGTGATCTATCCATGAGCAGGTTGAAGTTTGCGTAAAAGCAGATGGAGGACCGAACCCACGCATGTTGAAAAATGCGGGGATGACTTGTGGATAGGGGAGAAATTCCAATCGAACACGGAGATAGCTGGTTCTCCTCGAAATAGCTTTAGGGCTAGCCTTGAGATTAGTTTAACGGAGGTAAAGCACTGAACCGGTAAGGGTCCCGAAAAGGATACCGAGTCGTATCAAACTAAGAATGCCGTATAAATTTTCTCAGGAGTCAGACTACGTGAGATAAGTTTCGTAGTCAAAAGGGAAAGAGCCCAGACCAACAGCTAAGGTCCCTAAGAATATGTTAAGTGGTAAAGGATGTGATCATTCTAAAACAGCCAGGATGTTGGCTTAGAAGCAGCCATTCATTAAAAGAGTGCGTAATAGCTCACTGGTCGAGAGTGATTGCGCCGAAAATGTACGGGGCTAAAACATATCACCGAAGCTATGGAATTTGTATTGTTATGAATTGGTAGAGGAATAAATTGCTTTAGGATGAAGCATAAGCGTAAGCAATTGTGGACTAAGCAAAAGAGAGAATGCCGGAATGAGTAGCGAGATATATGTTTAAAACATGTAGGTCGAAAGTCTAAGGTTTCCCGGGTAAAGCTAAACTGCTCGGGGTAAGTCGGGACCTAAGGTGAGGACGAAAGTCGTAGCCGATGGACAACTGGTTGAGATTCCAGTACTGACAAATATTCGAAGTGATGACACAGAAGGATAGTCGAGTCCGGGAGTGCAAACACCGGAGCAAACACAAAGTTTTATAGCGAAGTGTGATGCGTAGCGAATTTAGTAGCGAATGAGATAAATCCATGCTGTCGAGAAAAGTCATGTAGGTTAGTATTTGTCACCCGTACCGTAAACCGACACAGGTAGACGAGGAGAGAATCCACAGACCAGCGGGAGAAGCGTTGTTAAGGAACTCGGCAAAAAGACTCCGTAACTTCGGAAGAAGGAGTGCTTGTGAAAGCAAGCGACAGCAAAGGAGCCCAAGCAACTGTTTATCAAAAACACAGGTCTCTGCAAAACCGAAAGGTGATGTATAGGGGCTGACACCTGCCCGGTGCCGGAAGGTCAAGGGGAGAGGTTAGGGGTAACCCGAAGCTTTGAACTTAAGCCCCGGTAAACGGCGGCCGTAACTATAACGGTCCTAAGGTAGCGA
>CAMKTI010000011.1 GCA_946415665.1 uncultured Clostridia bacterium | reverse complement strand
GATAAAATGAGTATGGCAAATTCTGTTGAAGTACGTGTCCCTTATCTCGATAAAACGGCAAAAAATGGAACCTCTCTATGCCGACACAAAAGACGCTTCCGCATCTTTAAAAGCATAGATTTTTTTGCTATTTACTGACAACAAGGTAAAAAACAAAAAGCGCAAAACGGGATTCGAACCCGCGACCCTCGCCTTGGCAAGGCGATGCTCTACCACTGAGCCACTTGCGCACCAGAAGCGAATGATGGGAATCGAACCCACATTACCAGCTTGGAAGGCTGGAGTTTTACCACTAAACTACATCCGCAAATGAACATGCCCAAAGACGGAATCGAACCGCCGACACGAGGATTTTCAGTCCTCTGCTCTACCGACTGAGCTATCTGGGCGAAACCGAATTCAGGCTATCACATAATAAAACAATTGTCAAGTCCTTATCAAAAAAAATTTTTTTTTAACATAAAATGTGATCTCGGGTCTGCATAACATACTCACTTTTTTAATTTATAACCAGTATTTTCCATAATATATTTTTGCGCAACTGCACCGGATTGGTATGTGGTATATTAGGCAGCGTTCACATAAAAAGCAAGTCAAAAATAAAAGCAAAAGATATGGTAGAAATGAAAATAGAATCAAGCTCATCGTAGCGAGTAAAAACTTTTCTCAAACGTTTCAATCTCAGGAAATATCTCTCGATATTATTGCGTTGTTTATAAATGTGTCTATCATAACGCCAAGGTAACTTACGATTTTTTTTTATGTGGAACAACTGTCTTAAACCCGTAATTCTTAGCTAAAACTAAAGTTTTATCATCTTCGTAAGTTTTGTCCATCAGGAAATAATTACTATTTTTGGAATATATGGATTCAATCAACTATGGGCATCGTCAGAGTTGTCAGACAATAAACGAAAAACAACTGAACATGAAGATGTACAGCATAGGTGTAACTTCGTTGTCAGTCCCCTTTTGAACGTCAGATGCCTTCTTTCTGATTATTTTTATTCTTGTTTGCATCTGGACTCACCTTTATGCTCGTGTTATCAATAAAGAATATATAATCCTCTTCATTAAGTAGTTTTTGCTTCTTCATAGCTTCTAAATTTAAGTTTTAAAGAAAAAAACAATAAACTTAGCAATTGTACCATTCTTTGACCGTCTACTAAATCTCATACAAATTGCGTGCCAGTTTCCATATTTTCTTGGTAGTGTCACCCATTTACAACCGTTCTTTATTATGTAAAGCATTGCACACATGAATTCGTATTTTGATATCTTCGCCGGTTTTCCCGCTATCGGCATTAATTCCTCTAGCTTTTTATTTTTATATTGTATTTTTGTAAATTTCATATCTCCATCTTATCATTTTTTCCTTTTCGTTTAACCTATTTTCTATTTTTATTTTATGTGAACGCTACCTAATATTACCATCTGATATAACTACATCGTTCCCAATTATGACATCAAAATCGAAAAACAATGCAATTTGATTTACAATATTGTTATGATATGCGTTATCAATTAAAACGGTGCCGTTGTTTTTAGTATAACCCATACAATGTAATTGCAAATCGTCAGGATCGAAGCCAAAAGATTTGGACAAGGTTTTTGACATAACCATCAAAACTATTATTTGATTTTCTTAATTTTTGGATATCATCATTGCGTTGATCAACAGAACTCTTATGTTCTTTGATACTACTATTCAAATTATCCTTGCTAGTTTTTAGCGATGTTGCAATAGAATCGCTTTTCGTTCTAATATCATCAGAAGTTAATTTATCTTGGTTATCCAGATTAATCCCCAGTTTTTCTTGAACATTTTCATTCTACTCAGACCTAATTCACTTATTTGCCGTTTCTAATTTTTTAAGATTTGATTCCGCATTTTCTCCAGCTTCCTGAATAATTTCCAATTCAGTTTTGTAATTTTTCTTATCAACATAGGTGCTTTTCTTTTTCTCGCCTATCTTAAACATGGATGTCGAAAACAAACCTGCAAATAACTCTTGATGTAATTCAACCTTCCCATTGTTTTTTTTATTACCGTTAACTTCTATAACTAACTACCTCCCAATATTTTTTTATGCTTACAAGTATAACTATTAAATTGTCATTTGTCAAGCAAAAAATAAAATTTTTATGAGATTGATTTTATTGCTAAAAATAAAAACAGATTACTAGCGGAAATTTATTTTTGCGTCGTGAATAAAAAAAATATGTATTAAAGTGTTTGATGTTGATAAAATGATTCTAAAATAAAAAAGGAGGATGTTGCCGATAAATTTATTCGGTAACTAATAAAAAAATGCAAAATGACGATAAAAATAATAAATCGGAAAGCAATTTAAATTTAAACGAAAGTTCGCAGTCTGATTTTATTTTAGATGATACGGATGCGGATCAAAAACAAGATAATAAAATTAATGATAATAAAAAAATAAATATTGTCGATCCGGCCGATGTTGAAAATTATATCATGTCAAACCGTGAATTTTTTCCCGGCATAAAATTGATTTATTTGAAAAGTAAATTATTAAAAATGGATAAAAATAAATTTGAGCGAGTTTGTTTGTGTGATTTGAAATCTCCGACAATTATTTTACTAGTTTCAGTTTTTTTAGGTGGACTTGGGATAGATAGATTTATGATTGGTGATGTTGGAATAGGAATTTTAAAACTTTTAACGGGAGGTCTGTGCGGTATATTTTGGATTTATGATATTTTTACGATTACAGAGCGAGTGAAAAAAATTAATTTCGAGAGTATTATTCTTTTGACCTAAAAACTTATATTTAATTTTTGTTGTGAGAATCAAAATATTTTTTGGTAATAAAAAAAGTGCTTTTAAAGCACTTTTATTTTTTGCCGATAATTTCTTTTACTTTAGCTGCTTTTCCAACACGCTTGCGCAGATAAAATAATTTTGCTCGCCGAACTTTACCTTTTCTTACAACTTCGATTTTTGTTATTTTGGGCGAATGCAACGGCCAACTTTTTTCAACACCGACGCCACAAGAAATTTTTCTGACTGTAAAAATTTCGTTTATGCCACCGTTTTGAAATCGAATTACAATACCTTCAAAAACTTGGATTCTTTCTTTTGTGCCTTCGATTATTTTCGCGTGCACTCTAATTGTATCACCAACATTAAAATTTTTTCTGTCGGTTTTTATTTGCTCGTTTTCAATTTGTTTTATTAGCTCAGACATTTTGTTTTACAAACCTCCAATTATTTATTTCCAAACAAAAATATTTGTAGAGCAGGTTTCACTATAGCATATTAAATTTTTTTTTCAAGCTTATATTGATTTTAAATTAAAAAAAATATTTTATGGCACAAAAAAATTTTGCGGCGGTTGGCTTTAGACAACACATACACAAAATAAATTTCAAGAGCTCACAAATATATAAAAATAACTTGTTTTTTTTATTTTGTTTAGATGCTGACTAAAAAAATTTGACACTATGTTTATTATATGCCAAAATGCAAGATATAAACTATAGTTGGAGGTTTTCACATGAGAGAAAGTAGCAAAATAAGTAACAGATCTGAGAAAGCGGAAACAAAGCTTTTTGAAGAGCAAATAATTAGTCGGCCCATTACTATGGAGCCAGTGACGCAGTTTTTAAATAAAAAAGATATGTTGTTTCTAATTAACGCAAATAAAAATATAAGAGCTAGGGTAGCTAATTCAGATATATTCCGTAAAAATAGTATGCATATTGATTATATGAACTATTTGAACGATTTATTTGCTTGCTGTTTTAACCGCTATGTCAATAAAGAATGGTCTGTTCTTTCAAAAACATTTTCTGATATCATTGACGGTGTTTGTTTTTCCGATATGGAGACTTTAAATAAATTACTTCCGTATAAGAAACCGGAAGAACAAAAAAAGTTTTATTTTAATCCTGATACAAAAATGATTAATTCGTTTTTTCGGTTGTATTTAAGGAATCATATATTACAAATGATTTTGGTGGATATTTTGTCAATTACCGAGAGAGACTTTTGCAATGTATCGACATATGGATTCACCGAGTTGAAAGAGATTATAACGGATATGATGAAAAAGAAGTCGGAAAGACGGGTTGAGAAAATTTTTGATATTGTTCTCAACAAGCAAAGACTGGAAGCAAAAACGTTTTGGGATGAAGTCAGAATAACAAGTAACGAAAAATATCATGAATTACAAACTGAACTTAAAAACCAATCTAGAGATGTGAGAAGTATAGTCTATTCCCTGCTATTTTCTAAACACGGCGATGTTGTTGCTATAAGTGAAACGCGCAAAGAAATTAGTAAAGTTGAAAATAAAACTATAGAAACGATTAAAAAAAATATAAAAGATGAAGAAGATGATCTTGAGAAAAATCAACAAGCATTGGCAGTAAATGAAAATGAGCTCAAAATTTTAAGAGATGGACTAAGGATCTGCAAAGAAGAATATGATCGTGCTGAAAAAGAAAAATTTCTTCCCACAAACATCAAATTAGATTGTGCAGAAAGCATTGAATATCGATGTGCAATGTGTAAACTTGGATTTGAAACGCAAGAAAACAATTTAGAGAAAAAAATATCAGAAGTTGAGCAAGCTTGTAACAATCTCAAAAATAACATTGAAATCAGCAAAAAAAATATTTTAGAGCTTAAAAAAAATTTGGAAACACGAGAAATACTAGATGAAATGCCTAATTTGATATCAGATGTAAATAATATTGGCCCAGAAAATTTCAAAGATTTGAAATCATGCTGTTTTGATTTTTTGCTGAATTATCCTGATGAAATATCGAGTTTTCATTTTATTTTTTTTAATCTACATTTTGTGTATGATTTTGCTTATTACTTACTGGAACATAACCAACATCAGTATTTTTATCTCGCGATTATTGAAATAAGTCACAGGATAAATGAAAACATCAGATCGATAACAAGTAAATCAACTCGGGATGAAATATCAGAAAATTTTCGTAGTATGTCCAGGATATTAGTTGAACAACACAAACATCAAAATCCAAATATAAATCTGGATTTTATTGAAAATATATTGATTAAATCTTGTGACAACAGTTGTTCTTTTTATGAGGATCAACTCGAATGGTTATCTGACCAAGAAAGAAAAGATCAAAAAGTCATGATTGGTTTCATTATATTCGTGCTAGTATTGACTTTAATAGTACTCGTATATGCAGGAGTTGCGCTTATTGCATTGCTATATGGAAAAAGTTGGATGTTTTCCGAGCTAACTCAAGGCGTGCTTATTATATCCTCGTTATTACTGTTTTTTGGTTTGCCGCTAACGTTTTTTCAGCTTTGTATTCTTTGTTGTCGTAAAATTTATCGAAAGCGGAGGCGTGTTATTTACGACAATGCCCGTGAACAATTGCGGGAGTGCAAAAAACGATCGGAAACATATAGAGAAAAACTTACAAATCAAAAGAAAATTTTTGATAAATATTTAAAAATTAATCAAGAAAATCCGAATCAAGAACAAATAAAAATTGAAAATGAAATCACAACGTAATAGATCTATTTATGTGAAATAAAAAAAATATCACTTTATTGCATCTTATTTTTTTCTCAATGAAATTTATTTTATTGGTTTGTAAATTATTTTTATTAAAATTAAACCTTGTGGCGGTGCGGTTTTTGTTCCTGCCGCTCTTTTTTTTTGCGCGAATATTTTATCAATATCAGATAAATTTATTTTTCCCAACGCGGCATAAACAATCGTTGAAATCATTATTCTGATCATGTTGTATAAAAATCCATTGCCAGTAATCTCAAAAATAATAAAATCGCGCAAGAAATTAACATTAAAATCATAAATCGTACGTATCGTCGATTTGCTGGAACTTCCTGCCGAACAAAAACTTTTAAAATCTTTTGTTCCAATAAAATATGGCAACGCATCAACAATCATTTTTTTATTTAATTTATTTTTTATGTGCCAAACATAATTGTTATAAATCGGAATCGGAAATTCGGAATTTAAAATTTTATATCGATAAGTTTTTTTAAAAACGTCATGACGAACATGAAAATTTTCTGGCATACACTCGGCTTTTAAAATAATTATGTCTTTGGGCAAAAAATTATTTATTGCCAGCGGAAATTTTTCCAATGGGATCCGACAAAAATCTATATTAAAAGTTGCTTTCTGGTCAAGCGCGTGAACTTTTGCATCCGTGCGACTTGCACCAGTTATTTTTATATCTTTTTTTAACAACAAAGATAGTTTTTCTTCGACAATTTGTTGCACAGTTATTACATTTTTTTGACGTTGCCAACCAAAATAATTTGTTCCGTCGTAAGAAATAGTTAATAAAATTTTCACCGTGAACCCCCAAAATTATTATTTGCTTGTGTAAATTAAAAGCTAAATTTAAATATCCTTTGCGTAATAATTTATAAATATGTTGCATAAATATTAAGCATATGTTAATATAATAAAGCAGTCAAAAAAATCGGGAGTGAAATTTATATATGCGCAAGAAATTTTTGTTAACTTTGATTATATTTATAACGATTTTTTCTTTTGGAGAAAAAGCTGACGCGATCGAGAATAGGAGCAAAAATGTTTTTTTGATCGAAAATGGAATAGTTAAAAATTACTTAACAAACAGCGAGACCGTAAAAGAATTTTTATGCGAGAATAAAATAAATTTTTGCGAACAAGATTATATTAATAAAAAAATGGATGCGGAAATTTTAAACAGGATGAATATTGAGATCGGACATCCGTTTAAGTTAAAAGTTTTTGTTGACGACATAGAAAATTATTTTCACGTTGGCTTTAATGATGAAATAGTTGATTTAAAAAAAATTTTAAAAAGCGAATATAAAAAAGATTTTATTTGTGAGCAAGCAAGCGGATGTAAGTTAAGAAATTGTCGTGATTTAAAATTTTATTCGCATGAAACAAAATTAATTGATAAAACGGAAGAAATTCCGTTTGAAACAGAAATTGTTAGCTGTGATGATATAGCTTGCGGACAAGAAAAAATTGTGCAAGACGGCGTAAACGGCGAAAAAATTATTACGGAAGAAGTTGTTTTTGTTAATAATCAAGAAATATCTCGGGCTTTTAAATCCGAAAAAATAACAAAAGAGCCGATTAAAAAAATTATTAAAACGGGAACAGGCAAATCCGTAAATAGAAAAATAAAAAGTATTTTAAAAATGAATGCCAGTGCCTATACAGCCGGTTTCGAAAGTACAGGAAAACGTCCCGGAGATAAAAATTATGGAATTACAGCAACGGGAACAAAGGTAAAACATGGAACAGTTGCCGTCGATCCAAAAATTATTCCGTTGGGAACGGATCTATATGTAGAAGGTTATGGTTATGCAAAAGCGCTTGACAAAGGCGGAGCAATCAAAGGCAATAAAATAGATTTGTTTTTTAATAATTTGTGCGACGCAAAAAGGTTTGGACGGAAAAATTTGACAGTTTATATTTTAAATTAGGATAAAAAAGCTCGCAGAGAAAAAATTATAATTTGATTTATTAAAAAAAAATGCGGTTGTGGTTAAAACCAATCGCATTTTTTATTTTATACTACTTATTATCAAGATTATCATTAACTAAGATTATCATTAACTTTACCTTTTGTATTGTAAACGTGAATTTCAGCTTTAAGTCCATACGATATTTGTTCCACATTTATATTTACGTTCCGATTGATATTGTCATCTTTTTTTACTTTACAATTTTCAATTTTATTCTCTTCTTTTAAAACAAGCGCCTGATCAACTTTTGGAAATCGCTTTTCAATCAAATATTTTCTTGTTTGGTAATATGTAGCTGAAAGCAAATTTCCTTTCTTTTGATAAAAAACGTATTTTATATAATCAAAAATTTCATACAACAGCCGCTTAAACCAGCCGTCCGGTTCTAGTTGCAAAAACAATTTTCCATGTTCTTCTACTGTTATTTCATTGTCATCAATAAAATTTCTCTTTGTATTTTTTAATAAACTATCTAATGCGTTCATTAGTTGCGACTCGTTATTCAGATTTAACATAACATTCTTAAGATCTGAAATCATTTTATTCAAATCATTTTTATTTGTGTCAGGATGGAGTTTACTGTACACGTTTGCAAGATGATTAGTGCAAAAATCTACAATTTGATCAATTGTCGTCAATGGCTTGTCGGATTTAAAAATATAATTAAACAACATAATTATTCTTTTTTCCGTTTCTCTAACCGCTCGCGAGGTGTTTTGCTCATTTTCGAAATCACCAACTTTTCCAATTTGCGCTTCCAAATCAGGTTTTACATCTTTTTGATATATTGCACCAAATATCAATAATTTTAAAACCAAACTTTTTGGTACAATCGGAACCTTTTCTTTAAGCATCTGTTTCATTTCAGAATCACTTAGATTTACTGGAAAATTACTATCATTATCAAAAGCCACCAACTTTGCGTTTTCATCTTTGTCGAAATGTAGCGCAAAATTTCCGCTGTGTCTATCAAATTGCCCGCAAATAAAATCCAAAATACTAAGCTCACTCATCGCAATTAAAGTTTTTTTGGTAACTCTTTTTGCCACAAAAAAATCTTTCATCTTTATATTTTGATTTACATTAAGTTTATTTAAATCTTTGCTATTCTTATCGTTTACTGTAAACGTTTTGTTATTAATAAAATTGTTTGCTTCACGCCACTCATCATTATCTAAACAAAATAAAACTTGATTGCCACAAAATACCTCTTCATCGCCTGGTATTAGATTTTTTGCATTTTCCATATACGTATAAACTTCTCCGTTTACTAAACATGCTCCCGTTTTGACAATACAATCTAAACCTAACGCTTTTGCAATAGTTTGTTGAGCTTTTTGTCTGCTGATGCCATCAACGATAAATTGTTTTCCCTTATTTTCAAAATGTCCATACGCACCAATTTTTTTATTTTGTCTGTGACGAGAATTTTGAGGCAAAGGATTAAATTTTCTGGATTCTTTTTCGACAACGAAAGGATCTTTTTTTAATATATAATTTTTTCCATCTGTACCTTTGAGAAACTTTATTTCATTTAGACAACCTTTTGCACCGTCCAAACTTTTGAGATCAACATTATTTAATTGCGGCAATTTAAATTCAATTTTTTTTCCTTCTATTAGTCCGCGCAAAGTTTGATTTTCAGTACCAGGACCAAAATTAAAGTTTTCGCTTAGCTCCCATTGCGCATGTTCAAAAAATATTATAGCCTGCTTAATTTTTTCAAATTGATCAACCACCGCTTTCTCAAAATTACTTAAATTATTTTTTTCTTGTTCACTAACTTCAAATTTTTTAACCTTTCGATTTAAGATTTTTAAAATTCTAATGTAATTCGATCGTATTGTTATGAAAGCTTTTTTAACATCACCCTGATTTTTCATTTCTTCCTCAAACACCTTTTGAATACCTTTTGCACTTGTTTGCAATGCCGAGAATTCATTTCCATCAAAATTGTCTTGCCCAAAAAGTTTATTAGACACAATATTTAATATCTCATCACTTTTATAATCAATTATCTGCGGCTCCATATTATATTTTTTTACATTAGATGGACCTTTGGGCAAAAGAGAATTTTCATCTAAATGATGTATTATCATTTATATCGACCCCTCCAAGTATTAGTTACAATGTGTACATCAATGCACATTTTAATTATAACACTAAAAATATTACTTGTCAAATATTTTATTTTTTTACATACGAATATAAAAATCTTGCACTTCAAAATAAGTTTATAAACACTCATTCTTTTTCTTCGCATTCCGTTTTTTTCTCAAACATCATTTTTTTATTTGCTATAAAATCGTAAAAAAAAAACGGAGGATTAAAGAGTTTGATTAAATCTGAAACAAAAAAAATAATAATTTTGAGTTTGTGTGTTGCTTTTTTGATAATGTTTTCTATTTTTGATTATGTAACTGATTTGGACAAAAAATTAATTGAGTCGGCACAAGTTTTTTTAAATCAAAATGCAAATCAAACTATAAATGATTTTAAAAAAGAGATTGACGTTAGAAAAAAAATTTTAAAGCGAAAACTAGAAAACGAAAATATTAAAAATTTAAACATTGTCGCCAACGAACGTTTTTCAAAAATAGAAATAAAAAATATAAATCAAATCAAAAATGAAGAATATTATCAGAAGCTTGTAGAAAATAAATTTTTTATCAGCGAAATAAAAGACAAAATCGTAATTATGGTTTTAAAAGATAATTTAGTTTTATTTGGAGAATGTGATTTAAAAAGTTTTGACGGTTTCTTTGATCAAGAATTAAACGGAGGCATTGCAAAATATTTTTTGGATGACACAGGAGAAATAATTTTAAAAAACACAAATCAAATAAAGTTTGATTCTGAACAAAATAATTTTTTAGCCAAAATTTTTGATTTGGAATTTAAAAATAAAGATGATCAAGAGAAAATAATTACTGATTTAAAAAATAAAAGTGATGGTTTTTTGGAATTTAAAATGGGGAACGAAAATTATTTTTTAAATTATAAATCTGTCGGAGTAAATGAAATAAATAATTGGTATTTGATTTCGATTATGGAAAAAGATATTTTGGAGGCACAAGCAAAAAATATATTACGCGATACAAAAAAATTGTTGTTTATAGATTTGAGCGCAATAATTTTTTTGATGGGATATATTATTTTTGTAAATAAAAAATATTTGTTTGAGATAAAAAAAACTGGAGAGAAATTAAATTTATTGATTGAAAATATTCCAGGTGGCGTTTTGAGAAGAATAAATAATAAGGATTTTGATTTGGTTTATATAAGCGATGGTTTTTTAAATTTGATTAATTATGAGCGCGATGAAATAAAAAATTTTTTTGATGATAAGTATGTAAATATAATTTTTTTGGATGATGTTGATTTGCTAAAAAAAAATATTGATGAGCAAACAAAAGAAAAAAATAATTTTGATGTTACTTATAGATTAAAGAAAAAAAACGGACAAATTATTTGGATTGCTGAGCGTGGAAAAATAATCGATAAATATATTTATAGTGTTGTAATTGATATAAGCGAACGAAAAAATATTTTGGATAAATTAAAAATCAGTAACGAAAAATATAAATTAATCGCCGAAGAATCAGATAGTTTAATATTTGAAGTTGATTTAAAAACAGGACTCGCTATCTCAGATGATAATTTTAATCAAATGCTTGGATTTGATTTGCCGGTTAATAATTTTCCTGAAAACGCGATTAATAAAAAATTAATTTATGAGGACGATATAAAAATTTTATATGATTTGGTAAAAAATTTGAGCGCAGAAAAAGATTTTTACGAAATAGAATTTAGAATGAAAAATAAATCACACGAATTTATTTGGATAAGTTTGTTTATAAAATTAATTTTTGATGACAGAGCAGATAATAAAAAATTAATTAAAGCTGTTGGAAAAATAAAAAACATAAATGATTTAAAAAGCGAGCAAGAAAAATTGAAAGTGAACGCAGAAATAGATTTATTGACGGGATTATATAATAAAATTACAAGCCAAAAATTAATCGATGAATATTTATCTGGCGACGGAAAAAATAAAGAGAGCGTATTATTTGCGCTTGACATAGATAATTTTAAAGGTGTAAATGATAATCTTGGACATTTAAAAGGCGATAAAGTTTTGATTGATGTCGCAAATAAATTAAAAAAAATATTTCGTAAGACAGATATAATTGCAAGATTTGGTGGCGACGAATTTATGATCTTTGTAAAAAATATCGAGGACGATAATTTTATTGAAATTAAAGCGCAGGAAATTATAAAAAGTATAAAATGCGAAGTTGAAAATAATAAAAAATGTGTTATATCGGCGAGTGTTGGTGTTGCAATTTATCCCGAAGCGGGAATTGATTTCAAAAATTTATATAAAAACGCAGACGATGCGCTTTATCAAGCAAAAAAATCTGGCAAAGATATTTGGCGATTATTTAAAAACAAAAAAAAATAAGGCCGAGAAAAATATTTTTTCCTGGCCTTATTTTTTATTTTTACTTAAACAAACTTGAAACAAAAATAAAAAACGGCACTGACATCGCAAAAATCATCACAAAAACTAAAACCAAACACAGCGTTGATGTCAAAAATTTTCTTTTATTTTGCTTCACGTAAATCACTCCCTTGACGTGATTTTATTTTAGCATGTAAAACGAAACTTTATTGTTTGAAACGTATTTCAGTTTTATTTAATTTTGGATTGATAAGATTATTATCTTTGAAATTTTCTTTTTGTGGCTCGTCTTCAACATCCATACAACAACAAAATATTTTTGTGCATTCAAAACCATTCTTTTTTAACGCAATAAGATAAATTATTAACATAGTCAACAAAATCGCTGAGGCTATCAAAATATAAATACTAATTTGCCAAGCTAAAATCAATGAAAGTACAAAAAAAATTCCTAAAGCTCCAGTGCCAAACCTAGCTTTCGTATAGCTTTTCTTAATTTTTTTGAATTTAGATTTAATATCATTGTCTGTTATATAAATTTCATTTTTATCAGTAAACAAACTTTGCTTGCTAAGATTTTTTTCTGTAACTTTTGTATCTAAATCCAAAATTTTGTTTTGTTTGATTGTATCAGCTGATTTATCAGTGTTTGTTTTATGTTGTTTGTGTACTTCATTTTCTATTTCGACCGTATTTTCACTGATTTCTTTATCGTATCTTGAATGCTTTACCTTTACGGTATAAGACTTTGATATATCATTTTCTGATTGAGTTGTACAATGATATGTGATTTGTTCTGTAAAGACATCCTTCATCAAATAGTGCATGGGGTAATAGATAACTTCACCATCAACAGCCTCCCACTCATTTTTTTCTTTATTCTTTAAATGCCATAAAACCATATTATCGCTTTTATCTCTTCGAACTTCGAATACAGAAATTTTATTGTCTGTGCCAAACAGTTTATTTTCGTCAAATTTGTCTCCTTCATTTATATCTAATTTTTTGTTTGTAACATAAAAACGCAAAATGTACATATCTTCCATATAACCATTATGATTGTTTCCCGTTCCAAAGTCATCCGCTAGAGCTTCTTTCATATTTCCTGACCAATCCAGATAAAAATCACCATCCGGATTTAATTTAACATATGCGTATACATTTGGAGTAAATTCTGTATTATTTGCATCAATTTCAAAACCGTTGATGTCATTTGAAATTAGTTGTTTGAATTTATCACATTTTATATAAACTTGACTATAATTATTAAAGTGTGTTAGGAACTTGTGATCGCCGTATTTTTTGTATGGCCCGATTTTCCATCGTTTTTTTTCGCTAAAATGATTATCGCTATAAGCAAATGAAATATTTGTCTTTTCCCATTCTGTTCCAGTTGAACCGAGTTTGAAAATATATTTTTTGCCTTCTTCGTCTTGTTTAACTTCGTACCAAGTTACATCTTTATTTTTCTCTGGTGACATGTCTTTCGCTTTATTATTTTCTATTTCTTTATCTGCAACAAAAAAACGTAAACCGACACAATTTTTATTACAGCTATAATTCACATAATATGCACCAAGAGCATTTTTTCGTATCTTTGGAACATAACATTTATTAAAAACAAAATCTTTGTCCGTGTCTGGTTTTTCATAAAAATAACAATAATATTGCTTTTCGTTATCAAGTCCTAAATCTTTATATTTAACATAAAAGTCCAATTCACTGCTAGATTTTTTATTTTCTTCTCCTTCAAAATCATTAAACAGCAATTTTTTCCCCCCATTTTTTATTTCCATATTAAAACTCCTCCCTCCAACTCTATTTAATTATATTTTACCACAAAAAAAATTAATGTCAACACATTTTTTATTTTTATTTAATTTTTTATCACAAAAAAAAATATCGCCGACATTTTTATCAACGATATTTTTTCTAAAACCAAAATTTTCTCAACCAAAATTTTTATTTCCAAACGCTTTACATTTTTTTTTTCATTCTTATATCTTCTCCCACAAATTCAAACATATTATAATAACCGTATATTCGCGAAATAATTCTTTGCGTATAAAACTCAGGCAATTCATTTGCATTCACATTAGTTGAAATAATAACCGGTTTTTTGTTTAACAATCTCATATTAATTATATTAAACAAATCAGATTCCAACGGCATTGTTTTATATTCCGAACCTAAATCATCAATTATTAACAAATCACAGTCAAAAATTATTTTTTCCTGCTCTATATTTTTTTCATAATTACTAAATCTAATTTCATCTAGCATTTTAAATAATTCCGGCGCAGTTTTATATAAAACAGATTTCCCCATATTTAAAATTTCATTTGCTATACAATTACATAAAAAAGTTTTTCCAAGCCCTGTATCTCCATAAAACAATAAATTTTTAAACTTAACACCAAAGTATTTTACAAACGACAAACTTGATTTATAAGCTTTTTTTATTAGCCTCAAACTTTCCCCTTTATAATATTTAAAATTAAAATTAGCAAAATTTTCTTGCTCTAAAATTCTATTCAAACTCGACATATTACAATATTTTTCAACCAATTTTTTTTTCAGACAACCACATTTTTTATTATCAATAAATCCTGTATCATGACAAATTTTACAATCATACACTTCAAAATAACTTTTAGATAAACCAATTTTTTTCAAAAGAAAATTATATTTTTCGACTAAAATCTGACTTTCTTTTTTTAATCTCTCAATCTCTCCCATATCAAATTTTTTTAAAACCAACTTAGCTATATTTAATCCAATTTCACTTACTTTCTTTTCTAATTCATCAAACTCTGGATATCTTGTGTACAATTTTTTTTTTTTCATATTATCTTTTTTTTTATTTTTTATTTTTATCAAATTATATTCTCTTAAAATCTCATTAAAAAAAATCTTATCCATATCATTACTCATCTTCGTCATCCTCACCTGTTTTTTCTATTATTTTTCTTAAATCATCAAAATTCCATTTTTTATATTCAAAACTAGGCAATCCTTTTCTTTTCCTATTAACACAAAACATTTTTCTCCTACTATCAATTTTACTCTTCTGCTCACATACAAAATTTTTTGCCTCTTCTAATTTTCTTATATCATTTTTATCCCAATTCAAAATTATTTTTTTAATATAATTAAAGTTTGGTGTTCCAATTTTCATCATAGTCATATTACAAGCTTCTATAATTAAACTTTTTTCCATTCTTAAATTATTATGCCAATACAAAATCATTTTTCTCTGCTCAGAATTTAATTTATTTATCGCCAAAGCATTTTTTATAGCACAAAAAAAATCATTTACATCATCCACTTTATTTTTTGCCGTTTTTAAATCAAAAATTTTTTCGTCTGCCCAATTAATTCCAACTTTTTCTATATAATTAATATTTTTTTTTCCGTTTTTTAAACAATAGCTTATCAAAAATTCTATAACCTCAAACGGCAATTTAAAATCATTATGCAATCCTAATAAAATTCTCATCTCGTTATAATCCAAATATTTTCCTAACATATCCTGTGCAAAATTAAAAAGTGACCTCGCAGCAAAATTTTTTTTCCCAAAACCAATATAATTTAAATTATTACTTATATTTTTTTTCGGCTCGCCCTCATTAAAGCCAAAAAAAATAAATTTCAAGCACAAATTATTATTTCGATTACTATACTCTATTAATTTTTTTTTCATCCAATAATCAAGACAATTTTTTATTTCCCACTCATTCATTCCAAATTTTTTAGCCAAACTATCTAGACTAATATTACAATCTCTCTCACAATATTTTTTATACAAATAAATATAAATCATGCAATAAATCGCGTTTTCTTTACACATATAATTTTCTATAAAAAAATTTGGCACAGGCGTATTACTAAATTCATTTTCAAAATCAAATTCTATTTTCATTTTTCTATCTCCAAATCTTATTTTACTTTTAATCTTATTTGCGTACCAGATTCTAATTTAACTCCTGCTTCTGGCATTTGCTCTACGACTTTTAACTTATTATTACTCTCATCATCTTCATCATCTTCATTTTTTTTATTCACAATAACATACTCAAAATTATTTTTTTTCAACAAATCCATAGCCTGCTCGATATTTAAATCCAAGACATTCGGCACAGAAATTAATTTTAACTTCTCATCTTTTTTCTCATCCGATAAATATAAATAAACTTTTACACCATTTTCAATTAAAGTTCTTGCAATTGGCATTTGATTCGCAACATAAATTCCTTCTGATCCAACAACTTCATAATCCAAATTTTGCTCATTTAATTTTTTTATAACTTCTTTCACATTTTTGCCTTTAAAATCATCAATTAATAAACTTTCTTCAACTAAATTTTTATTTTCTGACTCAGACTGAATCTGCTTATATTTAATTATTTTCTCAAAAATATTTTTTATACTAGGCACAGCCGACGGAATTTTTTCTTTTGGTGGCCGATCAATCAAAGCCATTGCAATATATCTTGGCTCTTCAACAGTTAAATATCCAATAAAAGAATAAGTATGAATTCCACTTCCACGTTTTCCCTGTTCGCCTGTTCCAGTTTTTCCACCTATGTTATATCCTTCAATAATTCCTGTCTTTGCCGTACCTTCTGTCAAAACATTTTTTAAAGCCGTTCTAACAAAATCCGAAGTTTCTTGCGAAATCACTTTTTTTATAACTTTTGGCTCATTTTTTTTTATCACATTCGAATCACTGTCAATTATTTCCGAAACCAAATACGGCTGCATTAAATTTCCACCGTTTATAACTGCGGCAAAAGCATTTAAAGCTTGAATCGGTGTATTATTAAAACCTTGACCCATCGAACAAGTTGCAAGCTCAACCGGATTTAATTTTTCTAAATCATAAATCAAACTTTTCGCTGACAACTCGGCCGGCAAATCAATCCCTGTTTTTTCTCCATAACCAAAATCTCTCTGATATTTATAAAATTTTTCGCGTCCTAATCTCTGTATTATCTGAATCATACCGGAATTACACGAATTAGACAAAACATGTGTAATATCTTGTGCTCCATGCCCATTTCTTTTCCAACAACGAATTTTCGTGTCAGCAACTTTTGTTACACCTGAACAATAAAAACTCGAATTTTTATTAATAACATTTTGTTCCAACGCCATCGAAACTACAATTGGCTTAAAAATCGAACCTGATTCAAACGTTCCATTAATGCAAAAATTATTCCAGATACTATATAAATTATTTAGCTGCTCGTCACTTTTTAAATTTAACAACTCAGATTTTATTTTTTGACTCGAAATTCCATTCACATCCATCGGATTATTTAAATCAAAATCAGGATACTGTGCCATTGCAATTATTTCGCCAGTTTTTGGATTCATTACTATAATCGCAGCGTGTTTTGCTTCGTTTTCCTCGCCAACTTTTTCAACTTCTTCCTGAGCAAACTTTTGAATATTAATATCCAAAGTCGTAACAAGCGAATATCCATCTTGTGGCTCAATATTTCGCGAAAAAATATTATTTTGCATATCATACTTTCTTATAATCCGCCCTGACACACCAGTTAAATAATTATTATACTTTTTTTCTAGCCCACACAATTCATCTCCGCGAATAAATCCAATTACTTGCGACGCAAGATCATTATGCGCATAAAATCTTTTTGTCGTCGCTTCAAAATATATCCCCTTAAGATTTTTTTTATCAAACTCAGTCATTTTTTTTCGCGATATATCTTTCTTCGCAACTAAATAATGCGTATCATTTACCAATTCATTATTTTTATCTCTTGCCAAGTAATTATTTAAATCTTTTATATCTAGACCAAAAAACTTACTGACTTCAGAAAAAATTTTATCAAGTTCTTTTCTTTCCTGATCAGCCAAAATTCTTATATCTAAAATTAAATTATAAACCGTGTTGCTCGCAGCTATAACTTTTAAATTTCTATCAAATATGCTTCCGCGATTCGCACTCGTAATTAAATCCAAGCCTTTATTTAACCTTTGAACCATTGCTTTTTTTTCATAATCCGCGCCATGTTTTATTTTTATAAACGCGACTCTGCAAGTCAACGCAACTATTATAAACAAAAAAATAACCGCAAGCAAATATAATTTTATATTTAACCTGCGTCGCTTTTTTTCACTTGCATCTAGTTTTTTCATAACAATCACCGAACTTACTGACTTTTTTTATCATACTTAATCAAATAATTAACTTTTGGCTCTTTTATTTTTACAATTTGCCATGCAAATGGCTCATGCATTCCAAGTTTTTCTTTAGCAAATTTTTCAACAAACTCCAAATCAAAACGTCTTGAAATTTCATTTTCTAAAGCAATATTTTCTGACTTACACAATTTTAATTCTTCCTGCAAGATAATAATCTCTCGCGACTTTTTATTTATCAAACAAATATTTCTTAAACTAAACATCGAACCAACAAATACTATTATAAAAAATAAAAACAAGTAAACATAAAAATTTTTTCCACGTTTACTTTTAGATTTCACAACATAATTTAAATTTTCGTTATCCAATATTTTATTTTTATTCATAACATATGCATCGCCAGACAAAAATTTTTTTTTCAAAAACAAATCTCCCTAAATTTTTTTTATTATTCTCAACTTTGCACTATGCGCCCGTGAATTAATATCTATTTCATTTTTTTCGGCACAAATTGGCTTTTTATTTATGATTTCGCAAACAGCTTTTTTTTTGCAAACACAAATCGGAAAATCTTTTGGACATGTGCATCCGGTCGAAAATTCCCTAAAAATGTTTTTTACTATTCTATCTTCAAGCGAATGAAAACTTATGACGCACAATCGCCCATCTTTATTTAATAAATTTACACAATCTTTAAGCGTCTGCTCAAGAATTTCTATTTCATTATTTACGGCTATTCTAATTGCTTGAAACGTTTTTTTCGCTGGATTTCCTTTTCCATGAAATTTCTTCGGTATCGCAGATTTTATTATTTCCGCTAATTCCAAAGTTGTTTCTATCGATTTTATTTTTGTCGCACGACAAATATTATTGGCTATCTGCTTATAAAATTTTTCTTCGCCATAAGTTTTAATTATAAACCCAAGTTTTTTTATATCACTTTTATTTACCAAATCAAACGCTGTAAATTTTTGATTTCGATCCATTCGCATATCTAAACGCGCATTTTTTATGTAACTAAAACCTCGTTTAACATCATCCAATTGAAAAGATGAAACACCCAAATCTAACAAAATTCCGTCGACACCACAAATTTTATTTTCCTCAGCTATTTTTTTTATGTTGCAAAAATTGTCATGCACAAAAATAATTTTTTTTTCGAACGGCTTTAATTTTTTTTTTGCTATCGACAATGCAAATTCATCTCTATCAATACAAATTAATTTTGATTTCTCCCCACTAAATATTTTTTGCGCGATAAAAAAAGAATGGCCGCCACCGCCAACAGTTCCATCAATATAAATTCCATTCGTTTTAATATTTAATCCACTTATACTTTCGTTTAACAAAACAGGAATATGATTTAAATTCATAATTGCCTCCAACAAATTTTTTTTGGTTTGCGAATAAATATTTTTTGTCAGCGCAAAATTTTTTAATCAGCAAAAAACATTTTTAATAAATAACACAAAAAGCAAAGCGCACAAAAAAAAGCTCAAAGTAATTTAACTTTTGAGCTATTATTTTTTTCTACTAAAAAAATATTTTTTATCAAATGCTATTAAAAGCTCTTATTGAAAATGTCATCCATTTGGTCGTTATCGTTTCTAATTTTATTGTTGATAGCATAATCATTTATTATATTTTCATGTTGTTTGACGATACTGGTTTGAGATATATTAGACAAATTATTATTAATCGATTTGAAATTTTTTTCTTCTTGAGATTTTGATTTAAGACAACATACAATAAAAAGCAAAATTAAACTCACAAGCAAACCTAAAAACGCATAACTTATATAGAAACCAGTTACTACCGACGCGAGAGTAATAATAAGTGAGAAAATGTAAAGAGTATACTCTAATTTTTTGTTGTATTTATTTTGTGTTTGAGGAATTGTATTTATTATATTCTCACGAATGTTAGGTCCCTCTATCATTTTATTAACTATCTCACGAGACCTGTTTTTTCCATACATTGCTTTTCGTTTTTTTGAGTTGGCAAATTCGTGGCACATCGATTTAATAGTGTTTTGAGAATCGATTTTGTTTTTATCCTTGAGATTTTTCAGTTCTTCAGCCAGCTTTGCTTTTTTATCAATTGTATCGTTTAGCAACTGACAATATTCCACTTTTACTTGTTTTTCTTGTTTCAGCTTATCGCGTGATTCTTTTAATTTCTTGTTTAGATTTTTCAGTTTATCGCGTGATTCTTTTAATTTCTTGTTTAGATTTTTCAGTTCTTCAAACTGCCTTTCTTTTTCACCAATTAAATTTTTCAGCTGGTTTTTTTCCGCTTTTATTTGTTCCAGCTTATTGGCTGCTTTTTCTGTTTCCTTATCTATGTCGATATTAAAAATCTGTTTATTTATATCCATAATCCATAAATCCATACCTGAACTTTTTACGCTTTTTGTATCAAAGTTTTGATTCTGATCTTCGATGTCAGTTGTCGTGAACAAATTTTTGTTTGATTTTAATTTTAAACTTTTACATCTTTTTATTTCAACATCGTTGTTTTCGTTTTTACTTTTGTCATTGTCTTCCTCCTCTTCTTCATTCTCTTCTTCATTTTCCATATTTTTTTCTATCGTAATTTTGGAAATGCCATCGCTAGTAAACATTTTGATCAATTTTTTTTCATAATCTGGTTTTTGGCTAATTTCTAATAATTTATTTATGCGTTCCTTACCACTTGGAATCTGCCACAAACTTTCACGCACAAACTTTCGACATACTTGACTTTCCTCAGAAATATCGTCGACTTGATCGCCAAAAATATCATTTATAGCCTCCGATACATTTTCCGGATCGTATTTTTCAGAATGTTCTATCAAACAAGTTATAGTATGAAATAAAGCTTCTGTCTCGCCATCACTATCTAGATCAATAGAATTAAAATCAATGATTTGATTAAATAAATCAAATAATTTTACTGGGATGCGCTCTCCGTTTTTTAAAACTGAAAGTATACCCATAATAGTAATAGTAGGATGCGATGAAGCTTTGCCGACTAATTCAGCATTACAATCATTCATCTCTAAAACTTTACACATTTGTTCTGTTGTTAAAGAATTCTTTTTAAATGCTACTAACAAGCACATCAACACATTAGGCCACAGTTTATTATTTGGCTCGTTATTATATTGATAAAACTTTTTTACGACTTCAGTTACTTTATCAAAGTCATTGCTGTTAAAAATACCCCCTTTTACATTCTGCAACATCCAATCTACAGTACTCACATCTAAAATTACTTCATCGAGTCTATTTTTATTTTTTTCCTCCAACAAAATTTGATATTTCTTTTTTAATTCATTGGCATTTTTGCTTTTTTCAATAAAACTCACGATAAACTTATTTTTCATGTTTTCAAAATCATCGAGCCTTTCTATTTCAGAATAATTTTCCTGTGCGTTTTCGTCTCCTGCATTTTTATTTCGATCTTCTTCTGCACGTGTATTAACACCTTTTACCCAGTTATTTAAATTTTCATCTTTGGATAATTCTATTATCAATTTATCAATTTCATTCATCTCTTTCAATTCGAATTTTAAATCGTCTTCATCATCATTTTCTTCATCTGACTCATTATTATTTTCTATTTCGTTGTCAGCATTTTCATTTATTTTATTTTCATTTATTTTGTTAATTTGATTTTTTTCTTGAGCTTCGAAAGAAATTTTTAACCCACTTTTCACAAATAAATCTGCCAACTTTGATCCAAAATTTTTTTCTTTTTGCATAACACCAATATTTAAATAATCTTTCGCATTTTGAATTTTTAATAGTTCATTCAAAATCTTGTTTTTGCCGTTAAAAACGTCTTCTATCGCTTCTTTTGGACAATTTTCGTTGTATTTTCCTGAACATCTGATAAGAAAAAATAAAATACTGTAAAAATAGCATCTATCATTATCTAAATCTGTCGATTCGAAATCAGTGGTTGACGTAATCAGTGTTATCAGCTTTTCGGGAATTCCTTGCCTTTTTTTTAAAGAACGCAGAACATAGCAAAGATAGGAAATATGTTTTTTACCGTATCCATCTTTTAATTCATAGCCATCCTCTTTTCCGTTGATTTCTAAAATCAGGTTTATCTTATCATTTGTTAAAGATTCCTCTTTAAAAGAGCTCAATAAAAACATCAAATCAAGGGAAGAAATTTTAGCATTTGGTTCGTCGGTGTATTTGTAAAATTTTTTTATAATATCTATAACGTCTTGGACATCTTTAGCTTCGAAAATATCGGTTTCTAAATTACTCAACATCCAATCTACAGTATTTTTATTTAAAATTACTTCATCGAGTCTATTTTTATTTTTTTCCTCCAATAAAACTTGATATTTATCTTTTAATTCATTAGCATTTTCGCTCTTTTCAATAAAGCTCACGATAGAATTCTTTTTCATGTTTTTAAAATCATCGAAACTTTCTATTTTCAAATAATTATCATTTGCGTTTTTGCCTTTTGCATTTTCATTTCGATTTTCTTCTTTAAATGTATTAACACCTTTCACCCATTTATTTAAATTTTCATCTTTGGATAATTCTATTATCAATTTATCAATTTCATTCATCTCTTTCAATTCGAATTTTAAATCGTCTTCATCATCATTTTCTTCATCTGACTCATTATTATTTTCTATTTCGTTGTCAGCATTTTCATTTATTTTATTTTCATTTATTTTGTTAATTTGATTTTTTTCTTGAGCTTCGAAAGAAATTTTTAACCCACTTTTCACAAATAAATCTGCCAACTTTGATCCAAAATTTTTTTCTTTTTGCATAACACCAATATTTAAATAATCTTTCGCATTTTGAATTTTTAATAGTTCATTCAAAATCTTGTTTTTGCCGTTAAAAACGTCTTCTATCGCTTCTTTTGGATTATTTTCGTCATATGCTTTCGAATATCTGATAAGAAAAAATAAAATACCGTAAAAATAGCCTCTATCATTATAATTATTTAAATCTGTCAATTCGAAATCAATGGTTGACGTAATCAGTGTTATCAGTTTTTCTGGAATTCCTTGTTTGTCTTTCAAAGAACACAGAACATAGAAAAGATAGGAAATATGTTTTTTATCGTATTCATCTTTTAATTCATAGCCATCATTTTTTTCGTTGATTTCTAAAATCAGGTTTATATTATAATTTGTTAAAGAATTCTCTTTAAAAGAACTCAATAAACTAACTAACACAAGAGGAGAAATTTTCGCATTTGGTTTGTCGGTGTATTGATAAAATTTTTTTACAATATCTATAACGTTTTGGACATCTTTCGCTTCCCCTTCAAAAACTTCGATCTTTAAATTATGCAACATCCAATCCACAATTTCTATATTTAAAATCACTTCATTAAGTCTATCTTGATTTTTGTCTTCCAACAAAATTTGATATTTCTTTTTTAATTCATTCGCATTTTTGCTGTTTTCAATAAAACTCAAGATAGAATTCTTTTTCATGTTTTTAAAATCATCGAAACTTTCTATTTTCAAATAATTATCATTTGCGTTTTCGTCTCCTGCATATTTATTTCGATTTTTTTCTTTCAATGTATTAACACCTTTTACCCAGTTATTTAATTCTGTATTATTGCAATATTCTATACTGGCAATTAATTTATCGACCTCATCAACTTTTTCCAACTTAAAAGTTTCATTCTTGTCCAAAATTAATGTAAAACCCAAACTTTTTATACATCTCAGAAGTTCTAATCCCGCTTTTGACTTTTTCGCATTTTCATAGAATTCTTTTGCTGCAGGTAACTTTGATAAAAACTCAGGTTGATTTTCTACGTTTTCAATACCTTCAGTTTTATATCCTAAATAACTAAATAAGTTTGCTATATATACTTTAATATGTCCATTGCCCTGTTTCATCCCAATTAATAAATGACATACCAAGTTAAAAAAATGATAAATTTCATTACAATACCAATCAATATTTTCATTTTGATTAAAATCAATACACAACGTTATCTTTTTGAGATTGTCCAAACTTAAAAGTGGATTGTCTAGCTTCAAATTTTTACTGACAATATCATCATAGAGATTTGAGTAGTAGCTGAACACCAAATTAGCAACATCTTCAGGTGATAATTTTTTATCTTTCATCCATTTACTTAACTCTTTAATTAAGGTTGTTATTTTATTCCCATAGTCATTATAAAAGTTTTCCCTACTTGGAAAATCAATACAATAATTAATAACGTTAACAAAAAAACTATCATCAGCAGGAACGTTTTCTAATTTTTTCTTATTTATAAAATATCCGTTTTGCATCAAGACACTACGTATAATTTTTGATTTAAAATTCATTAACTCGGCTGGAATGTTTTTGGCAGATATTTCTGCAAGCATCAACCGATCCCCAAATTCTTCAAAATTAAAACTAGATACGCAATTGTCCCAAACATTTTCTCGTATCTTTGGCAAAAGCGAAGAAAAATCTATAGGCAGATGTTTGGAACTGTTGTTTTTCTTCAAATTTATTTTTTGTTTTTCTGTGTTTTCGAACCATTCCTCTTCAGCCAAATCAAACCTAAGTCTAGTGATGCTTTCTCCAACAGATTTATTATCCCAATTATTTTCTTGGGACTCAGAATTTTCATTATCTAAAATTTTATTTTCGTTTTCATTCATCACAACTAACTCCATTTTTTATTTTTAATTTAGGATTAATTCTATCAAATAATTTTTTCTTTGTCAAACAAAAATCTTTATTTTCTGGATGTTATCTTATTTCATTTTAGATTTTTTTAACCAGCCCTCCAATTTTTATCATCCAGTTTTTTTATTCCAAACTATTACGTCCATTTTTTTTAACATGAACTCTATCCAAAAATTTATTTTTAAATTACGATTCGGTTAATAAAACATTAAAAAAATAAAACATATGAATAATTATTTTTTCCGTGACAAAAACTTTATTTACAAATTTAATTTTTTTCACGGAGGGATAAATTTTGCCAAATACAAAAGTTGAACTTGTAGGAATAAATACTTCTGATTTGCCGGTATTAAATAAAAATCAAAAACGAGATTTATTAATAAAAATTTCTAATGGTGACAAATCAGCGCGCAAAAAATTTATTTATTCCAACTTAAGATTAGTTTTGAGCATCACAAAAAAATTTAGTAAATGAAAAGAATCAATCGACGATATTTTTCAAATTGGTTGTATTGGATTAATAAAAGCGATAGACAATTTTGACATAAACCAAGGTGTTCAATTTTCAACTTATGCTGTACCAATGATAATCGGAGAAATAAAAAGACATCTTCGTGATAATAATTCTCTTCGAATTAGTCGTTCGCTTCGTGATATAGCTTATAAAGTTTTAAACACAAAAGAATTTTTGGCGAAAAAATATTCTCGTGAACCAACAATTCAAGAAATTGCTGACGCAACAAATTTTAAAAAACAAGATATTATTCAAGCAATAAAAGCAATGCAAGAACCAATTTCTTTATTTGAACCAGTTTATTATGAAAATACTGATGATGTTTTTTTAATGGATCAAATTAGTGATGAAAAAGATAATACTGATGATTGGGTTGATAATATATGTATAAATCAGGGACTAAAAAAAATTTCAGATCGTGAAAAATTAATTTTAAAGCTAAGATTTTTTAACGGCAAAACACAAACTGAAGTTGCAAATGAAATTGGAATTAGTCAGGCACAAATTTCTCGTCTGGAAAAAAACGCATTAAAAAATATAAAAAAGCACATCCAATAAAATTTTTTTCTATCTAAAAAATAAAAACGATCCTTTTTGGACCGTTTTTTTATTTACCTACATAAATTTTTTTACTGGTGTTTTAATGCAAAACAAAAACGTTATAAAATCTAAAATCAAAAAAAATTTATCGAGATAAAATATTAGAAACCGATTTGTGTGGCAAAGCTGTTTTTTTTATTCATAAATGAATAAAATTCTGCCGATTAAAATCTTGATAAAAAAAGGTTAAAAATAAAATTTATTTGTGTGTATAACAAAAAACAAACAGGCAAAAATTTAAAACAAAAATAAATCGGAGAATAACAATGCGCAAAATAAATTTTTTTGTTTGTATATCGGCTTTACTGATTTGGTTTTTAATTTTATTTTTGTTTTATAAATTGACGAGTAAAAAATTTAATGTCGCCAAAAATTTTTTTTATGATGGTCAAAAAAATGAAAACGTAAGTGTTTTTGATGGCAAAAAAAATTTTTCGTCAGAAATAATTGTTACTCCGTCTACAAAAATAATTTATAAATATTATTATGAGGATGATGGATTCTCAGAAACGACAAGTGAGTTGGCACCAGAATTTTTAATCGGGATGAATAAAAATGAATTAAAAAAAACTTTTGCCCATTCAAATTGGAAAATAAATAATTTTTCGCGTGAAAAAGTTGTGTTACAAAAAAATATTTCGACCGCAAACAAACAAAATTACGTGCTCGGAGTAAAAGATGGATATGTTGCAGTTTTTTATCAAGAAAAAAATTTAGATGGACTAAAATTAAAAGAAATTACAAATACGCCAATAAATTCTTTAAGCCTAGATGAACAAAAACGTTTGAATGGTGGAATAAAAGTTTCCGGCGAAGATAAATTAATTTTAATTATGCAGGATTATGAAAGTTAATTTTTTTTGTGCTTGAAATAAAAAAATTTAATATAATGAAATGAATATATTCGCTTGTGAAACAAAAATTATATGATAATGAGATTTATAAAAAAATTTTGATTATCTCTTGACAAATAAAAAATTTAGTTTTAGAATTAA
>CAMKTI010000010.1 GCA_946415665.1 uncultured Clostridia bacterium | reverse complement strand
TAATAATTTTTTTTAACTACACTATTACCTATATATTTTTTTGTGGCGGAATAAATAAATCTCTCTTTTGTTCTTTGTTTTATACAAACACTACATAGTTCAAGACATATAAAAACATGAATATAATTTGGTTTTTGTTTGCATAATTTTATTGTTACAAAAAAATATCTATCGAATTATAAAAATTTATTCAAACAAACAAATTTTCTCTCTAGACGAATTTAATCTTTTCGACGTAAAAAAAAATTGACTTAAAAATTAATTTTGATTTATTTGCAATAAAAAAGAAAATAGTGGTTATAATAAATATTATTTTCGCGCAAAAAAATCTTGGAGGCTTAGTTATGCGAAAAGCAATCGGTTCAAAAATAAATTTGCTGGACCAAAATAATTATTTAGCGCGCGAATTTAATAATTGTGTCAAAAATATAATTACCAATTCGGATTTTCTAAAGCTAAAAAATTTTTTTCAGCACATGAAAACAAGTCGTTTGCAACATTCTATTAATGTCGCGTATTATAGTTTTTTGGTGTGTAAATTTTTTAAATTGGATTATAAAAGTGCAGCGCGTGCGGGATTATTACATGATTTTTATTTATATGATTGGCGTAAAGAAAAACAAATCGAAGGCCGTCATTCAAAAGCACACGCTATAATAGCTTTGCGCAACGCAGAGAAAATTACACACTTAAACAAAATAGAAAAGAACGCTATTTTAAGACACATGTGGCCAATGGTTTTTGTGCCGCCAAAATATCCTGAAGCGATAATAGTTTCTCTCATGGATAAATATTGCGCAACGGCAGAATTTATAACAAACTTATGGAAAAAAACCGGGATTGTTAAGTGATTTTATTTATTGACTTTCGACATGATTTTTGTTTATTATAATAAACGCAAGTAATTGGAGGGAGGGAACAAAAATGTCAGAAGTTATTGTGAATGAAAACGAAAGTCTTGATAGTGCTTTGCGAAGGTTCAAAAAAAGTTGTGCCAGAAACGGAACACTGGCAGAAATTCGTAAACGCGAGCATTATGAAAAACCGAGTGTAAGACGTAAAAAAAAATCGGAAGCAGCTCGCAAACGTAAATTTAAAAAATGAATTTCTCTTTCCAAGATATTTAGATATTTATTTAAAAAGCATGTATATATAAACATGCTTTTATTTTTTGGTTTAAATCTGAGTTTAATTTATGTATTTGGTTTGCTTTTTGCTTTTAAATAGCTGGCAGGTAAAAATTTATATTAAAACAAAAATAAAAAAGCACGTTATCAAAACGTGTTTTTTTTTATTGATATAAAAACCAAAAAAAATTATTTTAAGCCATCCAAAATTTTAATTATTTTATTTTTATTTTGTTCGGATAAATCTGTTAACGGCAACCGACATTTTCCAACTTCAAAACCAAGATAATTCATTGCAAATTTGATTGGCATCGGATTTATTTCGCAAAATAAATTTTTAATTAAAGGCAAAAATTTTAGTTGCGCATCGCGACTTTTTTTTATTTCACCATCAAAAAAATCTTGACAAATAGCTTGTGTTTTTTTTGGAAAAATATTTGCTAAAACTGAAATTACTCCGTGTCCCCCAAGTGACAAAATCGGAACAATTTGGTCGTCATTGCCTGAATATAAATTAAAATTTTTTTTATCCCGACATAAAGCAAAAATTTCAGCCACCTGTGAAATATTTCCGCTGGCTTCTTTTATGCCAATAATATTTTTTAAGTCCAATAGTTTTTCATAAGTTTCAGGCAGAATATTTAAACCTGTTCGACTCGGCACATTATAAATGATCACTGGCAAACCAATCTCACAAATTTTTTTATAATGCTCAAGCAAACCAAGTTGACTTGTTTTATTATAATAAGGTGTAACGATTAAACATGCATCGACTCCAATTTTTTTTGCTTCACGTGTTAAATAAACAGCATGCACAGTATTATTACTTCCAGTGCCAGCAATGATTTTAATTTTTTTTTCGCATTTACTTACCGCCAATTTTAATAACTCAAATTTTTCATTATCACTTAAAGTTGCGCTCTCACCAGTTGTTCCAAAAATAATTATTGCCTGTGTATTATTTTCCAAATGAAACTCCAACAATCTTTCAAAACTCTTAAAATTAATTTCGCCATTTTTATCAAACGGTGTTACCAAAGCAACAGCTGAACCTTGAAAAATTTTCATAATTTACCCCCATTTTGACTTCTACGAACTAATTCAGCTATTTGAACAGCATTTGTCGCGGCACCTTTACGCGTATTATCCGCAACAACCCATAAATTTAATCCGTTTTCTACTGTAAAATCACGTCTAATTCTTCCGACAAAAACCTGATCTTTTCCGTTAACATTAATTGGCATCGGATACTCTGACTCATTTATATTATTTAATATTCTTATCCCGTGAGTATTATCAAAAATTTCTATGACATGCGCTATATCAAAATTTTTTTCAAATTCAACATTTATTGATTCGCAGTGACAATTTTGCACGGGCACACGAACAGCTGTCGCAGTTAATTTTATGTCCTCATGAAAAATTTTTTTCGTTTCATTCATAAGTTTTACTTCCTCTTTTGTATAACCTAAATCATTAAAAGTATCTATTTGCGGAATGCAATTATTAAAAATTGGATATCGAAATTTTTTTGGCGCGATGTTTTTTATGCCATTTAATAAATCTTCAATACCTTGACTTCCTGCACCGGAAACAGCTTGATAAGTCGAAATTATTACACGTTTTATTTTAAAAAATTTATGCAACGGATATAAAACAACAAGCGCTTGAATAGTTGAACAATTTGGATTTGCAATAATACCTTTATGTTTCAAAATATCATTTGGATTTATTTCGGGAATAACTAATGGAACAGTCGAATCCATTCTCCACGCTGAACTATTATCAACTACAACACAACCTGTGCATGCTGCCAACGGAGCAAATTTTTTACTTATCGTTGCTCCAGCCGAAAAAAGAGCAATATCAATCTGATTTTCTTCGAAAGATCTTATTGTCAGTTCTTGTATAACATATTTTTTTCGATTAAATGAAATTGTTTGACCTACGGATTTTTTTGACGCGAACAAAAACAATTTTTCGATTGGGAAATTACGCGCTTTAAGAACATTTAAAAATTCATGTCCAATTATTCCTGATGCGCCAACAATTCCTACATTGTATTTTGTCTTTTTTTGCTTGTCAAATTTGTTTTTCATAATAAATTTTACACTCCTAAAAAAATAATTTACGATTACACTATAACCGTTTTAGCTATTTTGAGCAAGTTATAAATCAAAAATTGTTTTATTAATAAAATATGATTTTTTGACAAAAAGTGTGTTTTGAGCCGAAAAAAAATTTTTTTAAATCCGCTAACCAATAAAATTTATTTTCCTATATTTCAATATGAAAAAAAATTTTTATCACGACATGACAACGCAATTTAATTTTATCAAATTTTTACAGTTAGCATTAAAAAAATAAGTGTGAAATTTGAACTCGTTTAATTTTAATTTATAATTTATATCCAATTGTATCAAAAATGTTTTTGGAGCGAAATAATATGACTGATGATTTATATTTAAAATTTATGACAGAAAAATTTGGTGTCGAAAAAAAAGTAATAGACGCCGGGATTCAAGCACAAAAAAATATTTTGTCTATGTCTAAAAAAATAGATTCGATTTGTGAGTTTAATCAAATGAAAATTTTGCATGCGATGCAAAAAAATAAATTAAGCGATTCACATTTTAATTTTTCTAATGGTTATGGTTATAACGATGCAGGACGAGATGTTTTAGAAAAAATTTATTGCGACGTTTTTAATACAGAAGATTCTTTAGTAAGAATAAATTTTGTTTCAGGAACGCATGCTTTAGCGTGTGCTTTTTTTGGAAATTTAAATTTTGGTGATGAATTAATTTATATTTCTGGTGAGCCTTATGATAGTTTAAAAAATATAATTCAAGAATTAATAAAACGTCGGATAAAATATAAAAAAATCGAATTAAAAAATAATAAAGATTTTGATTTGGACGCCATAAAAAAAAATATTTCGCCACAGACAAAAATAATTGCAATTCAAAGATCACGTGGATATTCGTTAAGAGAATCTCTGAACGTAAGAAAAATTGGAAACGTAATTAAATTTATAAAAAAAATCAACCCAAATATAATTTTTTTGGTTGATAATTGTTATGGTGAATTTGTTGAAGAATTTGAGCCGTCGGATTTTGGCGCAGATTTAACGATTGGTTCATTAATAAAAAATCCGGGCGGTGGTATTGCAAAAACCGGTGCTTATATAACCGGAAAAAAAAATTTGATAAAAAATTGTTCGTGTCAACTATTTGCTCCGGGTTTAGAAAAAGAATTGGGAGCGTCACTTGGAGAATCATTTTATAATTTATATGGTTTGTTTGTTGCACCACAAGTCGTTTCATGCGCATTAAAGACGGCAATTTTTGCAGCCGAAATATTTTCTATGTTTGACTTCGAAGTATTTCCAAAATCAAGCGATAATCGTACGGATATAATCCAAGCTGTAAATTTAAAATCAAAAGAGAACTTGATTAAATTTTGTGAAGGTGTGCAAAAAGCATCGCCAGTAAATAATTTTTTTACTCCCACGCCAGAAAAAATACCGGGATATGATTGTGAAATAATAATGGCAGCAGGAAATTTTATTCAGGGTTCATCTATTGAATTTTCAGCAGACGCTCCTATTCGCAATCCATATACAGTTTTTATTCAAGGATCTTTAACTTGGTTTCATGGAAAAAATGCTGTTTTGATTGCTTTGGATAGACTTTTAAATAAAAAAAAATAACATGATATGTAGAGATAAACTGATTTTGAAATCCAAAAAAAATTTTAGATTTTGGTGCTTGTAACTTTAATTTTTGCTTAGATTAAAAACGAAATCTCTTAAACTTATCTTGTTAATAGGCTCTACTCCCCACCCCTCAAATTTCAAAAAAAATACTTAAAAATACTTGACACGCATTATTTTTTGGGTTAAAATAAAATTATCTAATTTGTAAATTTTGTTTTTAGCTGATTTTTATTTTTGTTATGTAGATGACAAAGTTTACAGATTGAGATGGAATGTAGCGCTAATTAAAAATGTTTTAAAATAATAAGGAGGGGAAAATT
The DNA here is from genome assembly GCA_946415665.1 of uncultured Clostridia bacterium. Lineage (GTDB taxonomy): Bacteria > Bacillota > Clostridia > Lachnospirales > CAMVHY01 > CAMVHY01. The sequence goes on along the minus strand of CAMKTI010000010.1, from coordinate 21,903 downwards.
TATGTCAAATCAAAATTATGTTGAAGAAAAGTTAGGTGAGGATGATACAATTGCCAGTTTAAATGAATTTTTAAGTAGGCTTGGCAATCGGCTCGAGATGAAATGTAGCGCTAATTAAAAATGTTTTAAAATAATAAGGAGGGGAAAATTTATGTCAAATCAAAATTCTGTTGAAGAAGAGTTAAGTGAGGAGGATACAATTGCCAGTTTAAATGCATTTTTCAGTAGTGCTCGCCAGCTGGTGTTAAATACTGTTGCACTGTATAACGTAAAAATTCAAGATCTAGATTCTTGGTTAGATTTGAAATGGAATTTATTGAAAGATATCGTTAGCAAAAATAATGAAAATAATAATGATCAGAACTATGAATTATGTAAAGCTTTTTTTGGCAACGAGAATAACAGGAGTAAAATGCGCTGTATTAGCTTAGAAGTATCTTTTTCAGTGAACCTTTTAGTTGCCAATTTTGTAAATCGTTTGTCTGTATCTGATAAAAATAAAATAGATGTAGAAGAAATTTATTGTAAATTGAGCAACGATCAGTCTGTCAAATTGGAAGCGGATGATGCCTTTATAAAATTCTGTAAAGGAATGTATCGTTGGAGTCAACCTAATGTAGATATAAAAGATCTGTTCAAGTGTCAATTCTTCAAGGCGGCAATTAATCAGTTTTTCAAGCAAGATCAATATAATCGAGTTGCACATATCTTCAATCATCGTATTGACAAAATAGAATGCGATGACAAGGAATTTACAGAGTTTAAAAAAATATTGTCACAATTAACTTCAGAAATTAATTTAAAATACGACAGTAATTTGAAACAGTTGGGGTTTGTGGAAAAAGAAAAGATTGTTGAAGAAAACGAAAATAGCAACCTCAACAAAGAAATTGAAAACTCCCAAAGAACTGGTCATACGACAAATCCATATACGGTGCTAGCAATAATTGGAATATTTTTACCTTTTATTCCGTCAATTGTTTTTGTCTTTAAGATCGTTTGTGACGATAAATACAAATCCGGCGGCATAATAGATATACTTTTATTTATAGCTGGATTAGTGCCATTAATTTCCACCATTGTCTTTGGTATCTTGGCTTATAAATACAATGCAGTTATTGATAATAATAATAAACCATCAGGAAGCGGCACGGATTATAATAAAGATGATAAACAATCGATGAGTAGTAAAGAGACAGAGAAAGATAAAGATGATAAACAATCGATAAGTAGTAAAGAGACAGAGAAAGATAAAGATGAAAATGAAGAAGATGATGATATCAGTTTTGAAGTAGACGAGAAAAGTGATATTATTAAAGGAAAATAAGAAAATGCCCTGGAATAAAAATTTTTATCTGGTTTTAGAAAATTATAAATCCCGGTTTGATTTTTTATTGGATCGGGATTTTTTTGTACTTGAAAAAAGTTTGGCGGCATAAATTTTTTTCAGGAGGTAATTGTTTTGCGAATATCTGATTTTAAGCAAAAAGAAATTATAAATATTAATGATGGAAAACGTTTTGGTTTTTTAAGCGATTTTGATATCAATGAACGAACTGGAAGAATAAAAAAATAATTGTTGTTGAGAATGGAAAAATTTTTGGCGTTTAAAAATGACAATGTTATTCGATAAAAATGGTCAAAATTTTTTTGGCTTAAAAAATTTATAAATCCCGATTTGATTTTTTATCAAGGTTGGGATTTTTTTGTGTGTAAAAAAAAATTGATAAACATAAAAACAAAATAGTTATAAGAAAAAAACGTCTTCAAAACAAATATTTTTAGAGCACAAAAATACTTTTGAGAAAAATTTTTATTTTATTTTGACATTACAAAATTGCTTGTGATAGAATAAATATATTATTTGTATTTTTATTGGTAGTTAAAAAAATTTTTGAGGTGGTAGGTATGGAGAATAACATTGATATGTATGATAAAAATTCGACTTTTATTAGTTTAAGCGGGAATATTAATGATGATACAAAAAAAATCGATGCTGCGGCAAAAACACTTCAGAGCGTTTATTGTGTTCATTCAAAAATAGAGGAACAAACCAAGCAAAATAAGCCAAAGAAAGAAATAAATGAGGGAGAAGGTGGCATTGATTTTCATGTCAGCAGCGATATCCATGGTGATATAAATGGGTTAAATTACAACTTGAACAATGTTATAAGCCTAAAACAAGATAGTTTTTTGGTTATTGATTCGAGCAATGGCAAAAAAATATTTGACGGTTCCATAGATAAGATAAAAGATGATCTTAAAAAAGGCGAAAATTCCAGTATTATAAAGGCCTTAAAAGAAAAAAGAAAAAATTCAGATGAAAACTTAAAAGCTGTGGCAAATATGGTCGGGAAAGGTTTACTTAAGAAAGTCAAAGAATCATATCAAAAAGATGAGGAAAAACTACCTGGTCAGTTAGAGTTTGATGATAAAAATCAAAAATTAAAATGTAAATATGAGTTTTCGTATTGGGTAGAAAAGTCAGAGCAAGAAAAAAAGGAGCAAGAAGGAAAAAACGATTTTGAAAAAAGCCATAAAAAAGTGACAGAAAATGTTGATATTGAAATCGGTCTTAATGAAGTGGTAAAAATTTATTGCCAACACAAAGATACAGGTATACAGAACAAAGATACAGGTATACAGAAGATACAAGAATATATTTTTAGCTGCTTTGAGTTTCTAAAAGGGAAGATATGCAAAAAAAATTGTAGTGTTATTAATAACTTATCGGACTGTAAAGATGAAAATGGTTTTCACCTTGGTATCCGTTATGTACCTGGCAAATTATCAGATTTTTCGTCTTATCTTACAGAACAAGAAACCTGGCGGGAATTAATAACATTGCTTGATAACATAAAAAATTTTTCTGGTTGGAATATTTCTGATAAAAACAATATAGTTTTGCTGAATGATTTTAAAATAAGAGAGGGTTTTGACCCTAAAGAAGAAAAAAATATATTAACCGGCGATCATATAGATAGGGGCCCGCACAGCATTGAAGTTTTGTGTATGGAATTACAAGTTAAAGAAAAGCTAAAAGAAAAGCTAGGAGAAAAAAAACTGGATAATGATAATGATAATGAAAATAAAATAATTTTAAATAAGATAATTGATATAAACGAAGATAATGATGACAAAATGTTAGAGGGTGAAGATGGTTTAATTCTTGTAGCAGGAGATCACGAATTTGGTTTTTTTGCTGATGAGGCAGCTACTCCAAATGAGATATCAGCAAATTTATTGGCGAAAAAAATGATTACGGACGGGCAATTAGTTCCAAGTTATTTGCATGAGACAAAAGATGGGAAGATTATATCTCATTCACATGTACTGTTTTGGATACCACATGTTTTTCAGGTTTTTAGGCAAATTGATGAATTAATGAAGCTTGCTGAAATTGTAAAGGATATTGAGCATGAGGATTTCTTTGGGAGATATAAAGATAACGAGTTTGTACAAATTTTGGTTAAGTATGAGGAAAAAACTAAATATGGAAAAATAATTTTAAAATCACTTGTAGACACATATAAAAAAGTGTTACAAGGTGGAAAGTATACAAATTTTTTACAAAAGATAGGTTTAGCTAAAGAAAAAGACGAGGACAATAAAAAGAGTATAGAAGAAATTCGTGAAATCATTGAAAATTATAAAAGTAAATTTTATAATAGTTGGGACGAGTGCGTAGACTCCGGTTATGATTTTTATAAAAAGGTTGAAAAAAAATTTAATTTATCCACGAAAGATTTTTTCATGTTAAGAGACTTTGCGGCAGATATTTTTTTACGACCAGTAGCCGGCACAGAAGAAACGAAAAAAGAATTAATGAATGAGCTTGCTTGTGGTAAAATGAAATCAGAATATTCTTATTGTTACAACATGGAAAGCAAATTTAATGAGTTGTTGGATTGTTTTGCAGAGTATTTTTCGTCATGTAAAAATGGTTTTAATATAAATTGGCATATGAATACTTGTTTAACTTCGTTGCGTATTATCAAGTTTAAAGAAAATGATGGATATGCGTCGCACATGTACTTTGAAAGGAAGCTTGTCGAAAATCTAGATGATTCTTGGAGCGTCGAAAAAAATGAGCAGAAAAAAGCTGCAAAACTAATATTTCCAAATGTCATACAATTCACGGGGCACGATCGAAACGATGGTCATAAAATCGAAGTTTATGATAAAAGCGCCATAAACAATGATCCGGCATCAAGTATTGCATATGGTGACACAAAAACAACATCTCATCCAAGCAAAATAATTTATAACTCAGAAAACCTAGGTGCGGCTAAACAATTTTCGTATCAAGTATATAACATGATAAAACCACAAGTCGTCAAAAATGATTCTGTAGAATTGAAATTAGGGTTTCATAGTAAAGAAGATTTAGAAAAAAGATTGTCAGAGAAAAACAAAATCGAAAACAAAATAGAGAACAACAAAAACAAAAATGAAAACGAAAACAACAAAAAGAAGGAAGAAAACAAAGACAAAGTCAATGGTGGAAATAGTGATAATATCTTGTTTAGTAATAACAGTTCTTACAATGAATTGCAGAATAAGGCAGCTAATGATCCAAATAGTATTTTTTACAAAGGAAACGAAAACGAAATCAAAAACAAAAAAGATGAAGAAAAGAAAAACGAAAACGAAGAAAACAAAATCAAAATTAACGAAAACGGAAATAGAGAGAAAGACAAAGAGATTACCGCCGGTTCAAATCAAACACAGATAGGTGGAATTTATTTAATGAAGTATCCCTTAATTATTTTGGGACTTTGTTTTATCGGTGCAGGAATTGCATTATTTGTTATGGCACCAACTTTGGCTTTAAAATTTCTTGCTATCGGTTTGGGAATTTTAGGAGCTGTAGGTTTTGGAGTTGGACTTTTCTATAATAAAATTGGCGATTATTATCGTAAAAAACCGGAATCTTGTTGTATAAGTTTTTTAACGTATACTATTTGGGAACCAAAACAGAAAAATAAAGAAATTAATATTAATCTCGAAGAAGAAAAAAATAATATAGCCGACAAAGATGAAAAAGATGAAAAAGATAAAAATGTATTTAAGTAAAAATTTTTATCTGGTTTTATAAATTTATTTATCTCGATTTGATTTTTTATTATCAGGTCGGGATTTTTTTGTACTTAAAAAAAGTAGTCAATACAAAAATAAAATCTGTTAAATTCCTTTATTTTAAAAAAATAATTTAAAACATTTGACATGCATTATTTTTTGCTTTATAATAAAAATTGATTGGCTTGGTATTGTGTAGTTTGTTTTTTGTTACATAACTGAACCGATCAATTGTATTTTAAATGTATTTTAAAATATTTTTTGTTAGTTTTTTTTAATGGGGGGGACATGTTGTGGAGAATGAAATTGAAATAAATATTAACAGCGGTGAAAAATATGATGATGACATTTTGAATCAATCATATGAAGATATTTATTCTATTAACGAGAAAAAAAATGCGATAGAAGAATTGGGTGATAGCGATGTTTATCAATACTGTGGGAAACAACATTCAATTGAGCTGGCATTAGATAAAAATGGGAATAAAATTGGCATTGCTATGGGTATTAAAACTGATGAATCGATAACAAGAAACTGTTTGAATTATGCCTTTTTAGCGTCTTGTGGAGAGAGAGTACCTCGTATTTTACGTAAATTTAAAAAATCTGATGTTGCTGAAGGTTGTGCTTCTGATTTTGAAGTTCAAAGTTTTTTTCCACACGATGGTGAGAATAATTATTTTTCGCCGAATGCTGAGAACGTTAAGATGTTCGTACCTTATGATAGTCTAGACTACAAAAATCGTGAGCTATATGGTTTTATGATCCAAGATAGAACTAAAGAAGTTATAATACGTCGGAGTCAATATTCAAGCCCGGATCCTTATAATAGGCGAGCGGGATATGGCGCTTATCTTTATACGTGGCATATTCTAACTGAATGCGGTGATGAACCTAAAACAGAATTTATTGATCATTTTGCAACCCTTTTTGCAGACGAATTGTGTTTTGATATTCAAGATAGAAATTGTGGAAATATACTTGTTATACCAAGCAAAAATGAGAATAGGCGGGATATTGTAAACATTGATGTCGATTTTGGATGGCAAAAAACAATTAGTAGTAGATGCTACTTAGAATTCTATTTAATAGCAAAAGAAGTAACGTTTAAGTTTGACGAAAAGCTCAACGAAGGCTATATGAACGATCATGTCAATAAAAATTTAAATGAGAAATATAAACCGAGAAACAGCAAAGTTAATTTTAAATTTCAACCAAAACAGGAACTAAAAATATCGCCTGGAATTATCGCTGAGATTGATAAAAAAATTATAGAGAAAATAAAGCAACGGCTAAATTTTCGGAAAGATAAATTTGCACAATATTATATCGATAATTGTATTAGAAGAGGTGATATAGATAAAAAAGTTGCTTGCTCAGACTTTCAAACATTTATGAAATCGTTATACGAACATCTAAAAAAACAAGCTGAGTTCTTAAAAACAAACAAAGACTTTGGTCATTTTAGTAAACCTTTTGATGAATTTATGGAAAAAAATAAGGATTATCAAAGTTTTAATAATCTGTCTGCGGAAGATTTTAATAAAAAGTGGGATGAAAGAGAAAAAGCATTAAAAAACCCTAAAAAAATGGAAGAGCAAAAAGTTGATCCAATCATTAATGAGAAAATTATTGATGATACTAAAGGCAAAAAAGAGAACGAAATCAAAAAAGGAGGCAAAAAAGAAGACGAAAACAATATCGAAGACAAAACCGAAGAAAAAAAAGAAGAAGAAAACGATATCAAAGACGAAAGCGAAATCAAAAAAGAAGACATCAACATCAACATCGAAATTAACAAAGGAAAAGAACACGAACAAGAAAATCCGTCAGAGTCAAATAAAAACAATAACGTCGGTTTGTTTAGTGATGAAATAGCTCGGAAGAAAATGCAGGAGCATGCTTATAATGACCCAAATAGTATTTTTTACAAAATCAAAACCGAAAAAGACGAAAGCGAAATCAAAAAAGAAAACAAAACTGGTGGAACGTATTTAATGAAATGTCTCTTAATTATTTTGGGACTTTTGTTTATTGCTGGAGGAATTGCTTTATTTTTTGTGGCGCCAACTTTGGCTTTAAAATTTCTTGCTATCGGTTTTGGAATTTTAGGAGTTGCAGGTTTTGGAGTTGGATTTTTCTATAACAAAATCGTCTGTCGTTATTGTCAAAAACCTGGATCTTGTTGTATAAGTTTTTTGACATATACTATTTTTGAACCAAAAGAAAAAAATAAAGAAAATGATATAAATCTCGAAAATCAAGAAAATAATATGATTACGGACAAATAAAGATAGAGCTAAGTAAAAATTTTTATCTGGTTTTATAAATTTATAAATCCCGGTTTGATTTTTTATCAAATCGGGATTTTTTTGTACTTAAAAAAAGTTTGGTGGCATAAATTTTTTTCAGGAGGTAATTGTTTTGAGAATATCTGATTTTAAACAAAAAGAAATTATAAATATTAATGACGGAAAACGTTTTGGTTTTTTAAGCGATTTTGATATCGATGAACGAACTGGCAGAATCAAAAAAATAATTGTTGTTGAGAATGGAAAAATTTTTGGCGTCTTTGGGAAAGAAAGCGAATATTTTATTGCGTGGGAAAATATTAAACAAATTGGTGATGACATAATTTTAATTGATGTTGATTTGGACAAAATAAATTACGGAGAAAAAAATTAATGGTGAGATATGCGCGAAAGAGAAATAAAATAAAAAATCAAAGCTGTCGAAGCGAAAAAATTTTTAATAAATTTATTTTGTATCTGGTTTGTTTGTTGATAATTTTTGTTTTAAATCTTTTGAAGTTTAATGAAATAAAAATAATAAAGTCGGTTTTGAATCAGGAATTATCGAAAAATATTGTGACGAAAAAAAAAATTGATATGTATTTAACGAAGATTAAAAATCTGGATTTTGATTTGCTAGCAGAAAAAATTGGATTTGAGAAAAAAAATGATGTTGATGTATTTGAAATTAATGAGAACGTAAAAAATAAAATGCGTGAGGAAAATGAAGAAGAGACTGAAATAAAAAAAAACTTGTTTTAAAAAATAATAATGAGCAAGAGAAAAAATTTGTTAATCCGGTTGATGGAGTAATTACGTCAGGATTTGGCGAACGAATAAATCCGATTAGCAAAAAAAAAGAATTTCATGACGGATTAGATATTGGAGCGGAAGAAGGCAAAAATATTTATGCTGTTTGTGATGGAAAAATAAAATCGGTCGGAAAATCGAATTCGTTTGGAAATTTTGTTTTATACGAAACGGATGGCGGGTATGAAATATTTTGTGCGCACATGAAAAAAATTTTGGTTGCTGAAAAAGAAAATGTCAAAAAAAATCAGGCTATTGGTTTGGTTGGAAAAACAGGTTTTGCAACTGGTCCGCATTTGCATTTTAAAATTAAATATAAAAATGAATTGATTGATCCGATTGAGTTTGTGAATTTACCAATGAGTGATGATTTTTAAAAATAAAATTGGTGAGTTTGGTAATTGAAATTTGAATTTGAAAAGTCATTTTTTTTAAGTTTTTTGTTTTTGTTAGATTTAAACACGTTAAAAAAATTTGTCGTGATTTTTATTTTTGTTTTAATTCACGAGTTGACACATGTTTTTATTGGAAAAATATTTGGTTTAAAAACAAAAAAAATTGTGTTTGGTTTGTTTGGCATGCACGCAGAAATAATTAATTTTGATTTATTAGAACGCAAAAAGAAATTTTTGATTTTAATCTCGGGACCACTAATAAATTTTTTGATTTGGTTTTTATGTAAAAATTTATTTGTCAGGCAGATAAATTTTTTTATTTGGAGTATTAATCTTTTGCCAATTTATCCGTTGGATGGCGGAAGAATTTTTATTTTGATTTTAAAAAAGTTTAATAGGGCGAATATATTTTTTATAAAATTTAATCGCGGGATGATTTTATTTTTGTGCTTAAGCGGGATAATATTTAGAAGTTTATTTTTATTTTTAATTGGCGTGTATTTATTTTGGCTGAATAAAATTTTATTAAATAAATTGCTTTTTGAGCTGTATTTTAAATAAATTTTTAGGTGATATAATTTTTTTGTACAAGCTTTTTTTAGCTGTGTAAATTTAATTTTGGAGGTTAGAATTTTGGCGGATAATTTTTTTTTCAGTTCGGAATCTGTAACTGAAGGACATCCTGATAAGATTTGCGATAATATTTCGGATTCGATTTTAGATGAGATTTTAAAAAAAGATAAAAACGCGCGTGTGGCATGCGAAACTCTGGTAAGCGCCGGGTTAGTTTTTATAACTGGAGAAATTACAACGAATTGTTATGTTGACGTGGAAAAAATCGCGCGTGAGACTATCAAAGAAATCGGTTATAATAAATCTGATTTAGGATTTGATTATAAATCGTGCGCAATATTAACGAGTTTTAGAAATCAATCGGGTGATATTGCACGCGGTGTGAATAAAAAAGATAATGGAATTGGTGCCGGCGACCAAGGAATGATGTTTGGTTTTGCTTGTGATGAAACAGAAGAATATATGCCAATGGGAATTTATTTAGCGCATAAAATTACTAAACGGCTGGCGCGTTTGCGCAAAGAAAAAGTTTTGGATTATTTAAGACCTGATGGCAAAGCGCAAGTTACGCTTGAATATGTAAATAATAAGCCGGTAAAAATAAATAAAATATTGATTTCGGCGCAACATGAACCAAATATTGATTATGATAAATTAAAAAGTGATATTACCGAGCAGATTAGTTTGGTTTTGCCAAAAAATTTAATTAATGATGAGTTAAAAAATAAATTTTTGATTAATCCAACGGGAAGGTTTGTAATCGGCGGACCTGCTGGAGATTCTGGATTAACGGGAAGAAAAATTATCGCTGACACTTATGGAGGATATGCCAGACATGGCGGTGGTGCTTTTTCCGGGAAAGACGCAACTAAAGTTGATAGATGCGGGGCGTATATGGCGCGATATGTTGCAAAAAATATTGTAGCGGCCGGATTAAGTAATAAATGTGAAGTGCAAGTTTGCTATGCAATTGGGATTGAAAATCCGGTTAGTATTTATTTAAATTTATTTGGAAATAAAACGGAAAGAGAAATATTGGATCTGGTAAAAAATAAATTTGATTTTAGACCGAAAGCTATTATCGAGAGATTTAGTTTGAATAAAGGAATTTTTAAGCAGGTTTGTAATTATGGACATTTTGGGCGAAATGATTTAAATTTGCCATGGGAAAGGCTTGATAGTATAAATTTATTTTGAAATAAAATTAATAAGGGAGATGATTTTTATATGTTGTGTCAGAATTGCAATGAAAATCAGGCGACTGTTTTTGTTCACAGAATAATTAACGGTCAAGAAAGAGAATTGCATTTGTGCGAGGAGTGTGCAAAACAGTTTGGGATGCAGCTTTCGTTTGATGAATTGTTTCAGGGGTTTTTAGATGGTTTTTTGAGTCATAATCATAGACAGAGTTTTGATTCAGAAAATTTGATTAAGACGCGAGTGTGTGACAAATGTGGCTTTAGTTATGATGATTTTAAAAACAGTGGGAAATTAGGTTGTGGTGAGTGTTATAAAATATTTCATGATGATTTGTTGTTAGTATTAAAAAATATTCAGGGCAGTGTTAAGCATATCGGAAAAGTGCCTGTTAAAAATATTGCAAAAGTGTCTTTTGAAAATAAAATTGCTAGATTAGAAAATGATTTAAGGCGAGCAATAAATGAGGAAAAATATGAAGATGCAGCAAGGATACGAGACGAAATAAAAAAAATTAGGGAGGCGGGCAATTTAAATGAGTAGCGTAAAAAAATGGTATGATAACGAAGATTTGGATAGAAATGTTTTGATTTCTTCGCGTGTGAGATTAGCAAGAAATTTAAAAGATTATCCGTTTTCGACGTTATTGAATAAAGGCCAAGCGAGAGATATGATTAGCGAAATTGTAGATATTTTTGAGGAAGGTATGTCTTCAGGAAAATTGAATTATATGAGCGCCGATAATACTTCGGATATAGATGAGTTAGCAAATTTTGAGCAAAATAATATAAGCCAATATTTTTTGTTAAATAAAAATCCCAAAGGTTTTTTTATTAATGAAAGCGAATCGTTGAGTGTTATGTTGAACGAGGAAGATCATATAAGGATACAGTCGATATGCGCCGGAGATGATATTAATAACGCTTTTATTTTGTCTGATAATGTAGATAATGTAATTTCTAGTAAGATTGATTATGCGTTTGATGATGACTTTGGATTTTTGACGTCATGTCCAACGAATGTAGGGACTGGTTTACGTGCTTCTTTTATGTTGCATTTGCCAATGCTTGAGAAATCTGGGCAATTAAAAAATTTGGTGCAGATTATAAGTAAATTTGGAATGACTGTAAGGGGATGGCATGGCGAAGGAACGGAGCCGATGGGAAGTTTGTATCAGATTTCGAATCAGATTACGCTTGGAAAATCAGAAAGAGATATAATAAAAAACTTAAGAAATGTGACACAGCAGATAATTGATCAAGAGTTAAAACTAAGAGAAAATATATTAAAGGATGATAATAATAAAATTGATTTTGAAGATAAAATTTATCGTTCGTTTGGGATTTTAAGTAATTGCAAAAAAATAGGAACACGTGAAGCTATGAATTTGTTATCGGATGCGATGCTAGGGAATTGTATGGGCTTTGATGTAAATAAATTTAAAATTAATATTTATAAAATGATGATGTATATACAGCCTGGTTTGTTGCAAAAAAATCTGGGATGTAGATTAAAAGAGCAAGAAAGAGATATTGAACGTGCTAAGTTTATAAAAAGCATGCTTTAGAATTTTATTAAAATAAGTGGGGTGGGTAATTAATGCCTGCGGATAAATTTACAGAAAAGGCAAGAATGGCAGTTGAGTATGCAAAGCGAGCGGCAATGGAACTTGGTCATGATTATGTCGGGACTGAGCATTTACTTGTGGGTTTGTTAAGAGTTGCTAATTCGGTTGCCGAAAAGGTTTTGGCAAATAAAAATATAAGTGAATATGATATAGCGGAAAAAATAATTGATTTAATAGGAGCAGATGAGCCGTTAAATTTTTTGCCACAAGAATTAACACCAAGAACTAAAAGGGTTTTGGAAATGGCAATGCACGAAGCTTTAAAACTTGGAATGAATTATGTCGGAACTGAGCATATTTTGTTAGCAATTTTAAAAGAAAGCGATAGTATTGCTGTAAAAATTTTGGGAATGTGTAATATTGATGCGCAAAAGCTTTATGATGATATTATTGCGTTGTTAAATAATCAGAGTGATGCGAGCGGTGGCGGTGTTAATAAAAAAGCCGGAATGAAATCGAATACGCCGATTTTGGATAAATATAGTAAAGATTTGACTTTGACGGCGAGTCAAAATGGATTCGATCCGATAGTTGGGCGCGATAATGAAATTCAGAGAATGATACAGATTTTGTGTAGAAGAAATAAAAATAATCCGTGTTTGGTCGGTGATCCAGGTGTTGGAAAAACAGCTATTGCCGAATATTTAGCGCAAAAAATTGCTGACGAAAATGTACCAGAGATTTTAAAAGATAAAAGAATAGTAGCTTTAGATTTATCTGCGATGGTTGCGGGCAGTAAATATCGCGGTGAATTTGAGGAAAGAATAAAAAATGTAATTTCTGAAGTGAAAAAGGCTGGAAACGTAATTTTATTTATAGATGAAATTCATACGATTATTGGTGCTGGTGGGGCAGAAGGATCGATGGATGCCGCGAATATTTTGAAACCGTCACTTGCTCGTGGAGAATTGCAAATTATTGGTGCGACAACTATGACAGAATATCGCAAACATATAGAAAAAGATTCGGCGTTGGCACGAAGATTTCAGCCAATTGAAGTCAGTGAACCAAATGAAGACGATGCAATTGAAATGCTTTTTGGTGTTCGCGACAAATATGAAGCTTTTCATAATGTAAAAATTACGGATAAAGCAATTGAGTCGGCAGTAAGACTTTCTAGTAGGTATATAAATGACAGATTTTTGCCGGATAAAGCGATAGATTTAATAGATGAGGCTGCGTCGCATATTATTTTGCTAAAAAATACGATGCCGAGTGATTTAAAAAATTTAGAAATTAGATTAAAAGAGTTAGATAAAGAAAAAGAATCGGCTGTAAAATCAGAAGAATTTGAAAAAGCAGGGAGAATTAAACAGGAACAAATCGAAATTAAAAATAAAATAGAAAAAGAAAAAAACGATTGGCAAAGTAATAATAATAAATCGCGTCAGGTAGTTGACGAAGAAGAAATCGCAAAAGTAATTTCGAATTGGACGGGAATTAATGTAAAGCAATTAAGACAAGATGAAGTTGAAAGATTAATGAATATGGAAAAAATTTTACATGAGAGAATAATTGGACAGAATGAAGCTGTAAATGCGATAAGTAGAGCTATTCGTCGAGGTAGATTAGGTTTGAAAAATCCAAAGAGACCAACGGGATCTTTTTTGTTTTTAGGACCGACTGGAGTTGGAAAAACTGAATTGACTCGTACGTTAACAAAAGTTTTATTTGGCGATGAAAATGCAATGATAAGGATAGATATGTCGGAGTATATGGAAAAATATGACGTTGCGAAATTAATTGGAGCGCCTCCGGGATATGTTGGACATGATGAAGGCGGGCAATTGACAGAAAAAGTGAGACGCAAGCCTTATTCAGTTGTTTTGTTTGATGAAATTGAAAAAGCACATCCTGATATATTTAATGTTTTATTGCAAATTTTGGATGATGGACGGGTTACTGATTCACAGGGAAGACTTGTTGACTTTAAAAATACTGTTATAGTCATGACATCGAATGTTGGAGCAAGAAATATTATTTCGCCAAAAAAATTAGGTTTTATGACTCAAGAAGATGTAAAAAAATCGTATGATGACATGAAAAAAAATGTTATGGGTGAGGTAAGGGAATTATTTAGACCGGAATTTTTAAATAGAATTGATGAAATAATTGTGTTTCATCCGATTGATCAAGATGGAGCGCAAAAAATCGCAAAGATTATGCTCGATGAAGTTAAAACTCGTGTAAAAGAAAGTTTGGAAACTGAAATTGATTTTAGTGATGAGTTAGTGAAGTATATAGCAGAAAAAGGTTTTGATCAGAATTATGGTGCACGCCCGTTGAGAAGAACTGTTCAGACTGAAATAGAAGATATTTTGGCGGAAAAAATTTTGGATGGCGAAATTGATAAATCTAAAAAGATTTTTGTTGATTATCGAGAGAAAAAAGTAATTTTTAGCAATGATTAATTTGATTTGTGTTTAAAAAAAATATTAAAAGCCTGAGACTTTATAATCAGGCTTTTTTTATTTGTCAGTGCTTATTTCATTGAAATTCATCAAAATCAATAGAATCAATTTCATCATAATCAATTCTATCATTTGATTTGAGATTATTTTTTGGAGATTCGTTTGAATTATTATGACCTTTTAAAAAATAGTCAGGTGATTTTGTATGGATGGAAATTTTTATTTATATATCCAGATATAGCCAGCGATTTATAGTCATTACGCGAATTCCTAGCCATCAATTTTCTGCCTAAAATAATAAAAAACGGTATACCAACAATCACTATACTAAACAGCGCAGATACACAAACAAAAAATGTTAACCACCCAGTAGATTCAATATCTTGTTTTAATAATTGACAACAAAGATCGACATTGTCGTCAAAATGTATTTTGAACTTATCATCGTTTTTATATATCAGCAAATAATACCATACGCTACACTTTTGACCATTTTGAAGTTCGACTTTTTCATTGCCAAATTTTTTTTCAACCCATGATGCAAATTCTTTAATATTAGAAACAGAATTATGAGATAAATTATCACAAAACTCTTTAACGTTTTGATATTTTATCTCAAACAATTTATCTTTCTGTTCTTTAAAGTCAGTAATTTTTAATTTATTATCACTTTTTTCAAGATTGTTGTTGCTTGTTTCAATTTCCTCCATCCAAAATCACTCCATATATCTTTTTGATATAAATTATAAAACAAACATATATAATCTGTTAAGTAATTTTTTTTGATTTTGATATCAGACTCGTTTAAGGGTGCTTATAAACAAATGAGAGTTGATGTATAAAAAAATTAATTGGTTTTTTAATGGGCTTAAAATTTATGTAGAAAGAATTTGATAATAAAAATAGGAGATATAAAATTTTTGATAGGAAATTTGTAACGCCAAAAAGATTTTTGCTGATTATAATGATAATAAATTTGTTTTCCGTAAGAGTTAGCTTTTGGTAAAAAAAACATTAAAAAAAGCCTGCGACTATACACGCGGCTTTTTTTATTTCTTTAAAAATTATTATTAACCAAACCGTTTTTTATCAATATTGCTCCTGCTGCTGCTTGTTTGAATCTAGAAATTTATCATTTGTTGATGTTTTGGTTAGTGACTCATCCAAATTTTTGAAAACCGAATCATTAGCGGCATTTTTATTTTCTTGTTTATTATTTTGATTCAAAAGATTTTGTTTTGCTTGTTCTTCTTTTGCCTTTCTGGATTTTTCTTGGTTATCTATTATCCATTTATAATACTTTTTATCTTTATAAATACGCAATACAAGATTTTTTACATAGTCATTGTGTTGACTTATTGTTGTTACCTTATTACTCACCAAGTTATAAATCCATGAATTAATACGATCAAAACGAAAAAATGCCAATACATCACGAATAAATTTCAAAACATTAATTGGCTTAAACTTAACCCCAAGTAATTTACACCAATCTTTCCAAGTATTTAAATCAAAATCATCAAACGCGCCGACACCACAATACCTTTTCAAATTACTTACGCAATCGTTTCTATCAAACCAATGTTTTGGCAGACATTTTAAAATAGACTCGTCTACTTTTTTAATAGCTCCGCGTTTTATAGCTTGACAATATTCATCACTATAAAAAAAACATCCTAATTCATTTGGTTCTATAAACTCAAATAATTGATTAAAATCCGAAACAGAATTAGTGCCAAAAGCATTAAAAACAATATCCATTGAACCGCCAACTGATTCTTTATTAATTTTTTTGTTCCCAAATTTATTTTTAAACCACGGAATAAATTCCGCTACGTTTGGTATAGATTCCTTGTGTGCATTACTAAAAAAATCTTTGATACTCTTGTATTCTATGTTTGCCAAGTAATCTTTTTGCTTATCAAACGCGATAACACTTTTCGTATTTTTTAAGACTTCATCTGAAAGTACATTTGGATATTTGTTTTCGTTTCTCATTATGCTACGAAATTCAAAATCTAAACCAATCAAATCAAAACTTTTGCTAATCAACGAATGATTAACGAGTTTATCGATATTATTAATTGCCTTTTGCGCAATTTTCCTCTTTTCTATTAATCCTGATACACTGAGCTTATAAGGAGGAAGCTTTTCATCGAAGCTATGCGTACCGTGACAGTTGTTACTGTAGATAAACTTTTTAAACGGACTGATCTTTTCATAATATTTGGCCTTTGTATTTTCATCTATTTGTTTATTTTGTTTTTCATCAGCTAAAATTTGATTAAGTGACTGAATTGTATTTAAAAGCTCAATCAATTCATCTTGATTTTTAATATAACATGTATCTTGCTGATCAGTTAAAGCATTTTCATTCATACAAAATCACCTTTTATATTTTATTTTTAAAGAGGTAAGCTCAATACCTCCGGATTATTTTAAAATAAAAATATATAATCTGTCAAGTGATTTTTTTTTTGTGATTTTGATATCAGATACGTTTACGTATAATTTTGTTTTATAAATAAAATCAAATGTTTGCTTTATTACAACTTATTCACAAAAAAACAATAAGCTTTTAATTTGTCTAAAGATAATTATAAACAAATCAGTTTTGGTCTGTAAAAAAAAATTAATTGGTCGTTTAATATGAGTGTAATGTAAAATTGTTATGGATATGAAATATAAAAAACGCCAAAATTATAATTTATAGATTTAAAATTTATGTAGAAAAAGTTTGATAATAAAAATAGGAGATATAAAATTTTTGATAGTAAATTTATAACGCCAAAAAGATTTTTGCTGATTATGCTGATTATAATGATAATAAATTTGTTTTTTGTAAGAGTTAGCTTTTTTGTAAAAAAAAATATTAAAAAAGTCTGTCTTTTTAGACACAGTCTTTCAGGAGGAGATTTTTTTGCTCGAAGTTTCAGGATTAAATTTTAAATATGTAAATGTTCAAGCGCTTAATAACGTAACTATTAAAGTAGATGCTGGAAAAATTATTACTGTGTTTGGTAAAGTCAGTTCTGGTAAATCTACGATGTTTAAAATTATTGCTGGTTTAATAAAACCTGATAATGGTAATATTAAATTTATGGGAAAAAGTATTTTGCAAAATAGGCATAGGAATTTGAATGGTAAAATGGTTTGTATCGAGCGACATAAAGGTTTGTTTTTGGGTTTGACTGTAAAAGAAAATATTGAACTGGGATTGTGGCGAATACGAGATAAATTTATTTTAAAAAAGAGATTTAATGTTATTTTGGATTTGATTCCAAATTTAGAAAAAAGCTTTAGTACACCAGCGGAAAAATTATGTAATGGAGAACAAATGCTGATATTGATCGCGAGATCAATTTTTGCACAACCGGATTTAATAGTAATAGATGAACCGACATTTGGATTTTATCAATTATTTGCAGATAAAATTTTAGAATTGATTCGCAAGGCAAATAGAGATTTGGGAATAACTTTTTTGTTAATGCAACAAAATCTTGGCGAAGCAATAAAAGTAGCTGATTGGATTTATGAATTGGACATGGGTGAAATAGTTAAACAGGGAGATAGTAAATCGTTTGAGTATTTTGACTATGTCGATAGCGATGAAATTAAAACGAGATTTTAAGTCTCGTTTTTTTTTATAGCTTATAATTATGAGTAAAGTTTTTAGTAATAAGTTTTTGTCTTTAACAATATAATTGGTTTGTGAAAAATAATTTTTGGTGATGAAAAAATTGGATATCAAAAAAAAATCGAAGGCAAATCAAACAAATTTTGCTAATCCCGAAACAAATTTAGCGGCGTTAAAAATATTAACTTCACTTTTTATCGCTTTTGCCATAAGTATAATTCTTTTGCTAAGCTTTGCATTATTAATTACTTATACTGATTTCGGTGACAAAAATTTAAATCTAGTTATTTTAAGTATAAATATAATTTCTGTAATAATTGCTGGTTCTGATGCGGCAAAAATCTTAAAAAAAAATGGTTGGCTTTGGGGAATGTTAATGGGATTCATTTATGCTTTTATCTTAAATATAATCGGCTTAATTATTTTTAAAAAAATTATTTTTACGTCAAGAAACATGACAAATTTTTTGATTTGTATTTCTAGTGGAGCTGTTGGAGGAATTATCGGCATTAATTTAAAAAAATGAAGGCATAAATAATTTGCCTTCATTAATGGTTTTTTCTTGGGTTTGAATTCAAATCAGATTTTGATCGTTTTCTGACTTAAACGCTGTCAGAGATACACTCTTACCTTTTGGCCCACCAACTCCACAGTTTTTCTTCATTGGAACATTTTCTGACTTAAACGCTGTCAGAGGCATACTCTTACCTTTTGGCCCACCAATTCCACAGTTTTCCATTATATTTTCATTTTCTTGCTTTTTACAGGGTAAATTTAATTCTAATAATACTTTTTTTATAATTAGTTTTAACTTAATACTATTTTGTTTTATCATGAAGTTAGCCGTTTGTATAACGAGAGACGTATTTTTTGATGTACGTTTTAAAATTTGTTTTCTCGATTCTTCTAATTCATCATATTTTCCCCATATACTTTCGTTGTCCATCTGATTTAGATTTGTTATACTTAAAATTGTGTCTAAATTATTCTTATTCAACTTTAATAGCCGTTCTTGTTGGCGAATTAAAAAACGTTGATTATCAAGAATCTGCTTGTCATCGTCTTTATTGATTTTTAAAATATTGTTTATATTATCATCATCTTTTATTTCTGTTTTATTTGCAATATTGTCATCGCCATTTCCTCCAGCAAACATCGACACATTATCATCTGCATTCCTTTTCAATTGCTCCATATCATACCCGTTTAATAGCCGTTCTTGTTGGCGAATTAAAAAACGTTGATTATCAAGAATCTGCTTGTCATTGTCTTTATTGATTTTTAAACTATTGTTTATATTATCATCATCTTTATCATACCCGTTGTCCTCATCATCATACTCGTTGTCCTCATCTACAAGGTAAAAATCTTTCGGTCGATTCTTATATTTCTCCTCCAATAGCTTACGAAGTTCCTTATCCTCCTTATCCTCCTTATCTGCAAAATCCACCTCATCCTCCTGATCTGCAAAATTAATCATACGTTTTACATTTTCATTTTGTCCATCTTTAATAAACATTTTTTCGTCTTCTTCTCGTTCAAATGACATGTTTTCGTCTTTGCCTTTTTCTCGTTTAAATGGCAAGAGACGAAGAAAAACCTCATTGTAAATTATGCGTCTGTCGCTATCATTGCAATTGGAATTTGAAGCTGCTATTTCATATAAAGAACGTTCAAAACCAATGACTGAGCCTAACACATAATTTCTTATAGAATTTTTTATTGATTCATAAACCGCGCTTAATCCACAAATAATAACTACTCCAGCAAACAATTCACCAACTAAGCCAGATAATCCAATCAATGTCAATAAAATTGGGTAAATAAAAGACAAGACACCGCCAAAAGTTAAGATGATACCCAACAATAAAAAAAATCTATTTCGCCGAATCTTACTTTTTTTAGCAGACGGAATTCTAGATTTTAAATCGTCTACTAACAAAGAATACTGATGCACAGGTTCACTGTTTTTAGGGAAATCATATAAGACAATATCAGAATTCAGTCGATCACAAATCTGCAATAAATAATTATATACACTGATTCCATTTAGGTTTTGATTTGGATTCATTAGTGTTACTTCTTTGAAGCCATTGTTCACTTCTAATAAGTATTCGTACTGATATTCTTTCTCAGCTAATTTAGTAACATTGTTAGTGTTATTTTTAATTTTTTCGTTATCCCTTGTGTTGTCAATATTTCGATTTTCTTCCTTTACTCTTTCGCCAAGATCTTGATTTTCTTTAGTTGCTATTTTGCCAACATTGCTTTTGTTTAATGAGATATTTTCTTTTGTTTCTTCAACTTTTAAATTGCTAATGTTATTTTTAATTTTTTCGTCATTCTTTGCGTTGTCAATATTTTGATTTTCTTCCTCCACTGTTTCGCCAATACCTTGATGTTCTTTAGTTGTTGTTTTGCCAACATTATCCTTGTTCACCAACAAACCAACAAAATTAGATAATGTTTTATTTATTGATTTCTCAGCTGATCTGGTGGCATCGTTAACGATATTTTCAGTTTTTTCGTTTAACGGTACACTTGATTTTATTTTTTGCATCATCTTATTTAAAATTAAAGACACCATTTCACTTTTATAACCTTGCGGTGATAAATACTTTTTCAATGTGAGCTGCTCTTTATATTGCTGCACAACACTTTTAATCAATGACAATAATTGTTCATTTTGACTTTCTGGTGCTAACTCTATGGCATGTTCATCATTATTTACTTTTGGGTTACCGTCATGTACAATGTTAAATATTAAAATGTTTTGGTACCTATCCATAGTATCATTGATTTCGGAGGTAGCTTTATAATAATTCAACACCAGAGTCTCATTTTTTATCACCGCAGTTTGTCTTCTACGCAAGTCTTCATTGCTAGCATCGAGATTTATACTTTGTTTAACAATGCACTTAATGTCATCTATATTTCGTTGAACTATTTCAAAAATCTTTTTTGTATAACCACAATCTTTTTCATCACTTCCCATAACTTCCAAAATATAACGCTTCGCATCACTAACAGAACCAGTTTTTAAATTTTTGTAAGATCTATATATAAAAAGCATTCCAACAACACTGCTTGTAAAACCTATAATCCATACCAAACTAGATAATCCAACAAGTGCAACTAATCCAGGAAAAAACAAATGTAACACACCGATAAAAAACAAGCCAGTTCCTAACGCCGCCAAACCCAGATTATAAAAAATTTTCCCTAGATGCACAATCTTTCGTGCTACTTTTTGACTGATGTCCTTAGGATTGCAAAACATCTGACAAACTGATGCGATTAAAAAAAACACAGCCGGAACCGCAATTGTTAGTCCGTATGTCAAAGCGATAGGAATAGCAACTGCCGCATATATTGGCGATAAAGTTATAAAAGTACCGAACGAAGCAATACATAAAAACACCAAGGTTTTATGTATATTACCCCAAAAATGCCTTCTCAACTTTCCATCGAAAACACTCATTTTGATTACCCTCCATTAATTAATAAAAACTAAAAACAATATATTTAAAATGTCTAACAACTGTTATTCTACCGCAATTTTTAATTCATGTCAATCATTTCATTTGTTGATAAATATTTTTTTCACATTTTTTTTAGAGAATGTCGACAAAAACGAAAAATAATTAAATAAAGCAACGAATCAACAAACGATAAACAAAAAGTTTAGCATTTAATCCAACGCTATTTAATCCACTCCATACTATGAGTAACTACTAAATTCTCGCTTGTCAAACAAAAAGTAAAATTTTTATGAGATTGTTTTTATTACTAAAAATCAAAACTCATTTTCAATGGTAAACCAAAATTTTTCGTTTGTCAAGTAGCAAACAAAATTTTTTTTAAAGAAAATAGTTTTAGAAAA